>JAITPM010000014.1 GCA_031289425.1 Fusobacteriaceae bacterium | reverse complement strand
CAATATCAATTTTATTAAAATTATCAAAGGCAATGTCAAATTTTAGATTTCCAAACCTAATTACATTTTCTTTTTTTGCTCCCAAATGAATAATACGATTACAATCCTCTTGTGATTGCATATAAAACCAATCTATTTTATTTAATACATTTTTTAGCAAAAACTTTATTTTTTTGTATCTATTAAAACTTCGGTCTGATATTCTTCCATTCACCAGTGCTATCTTAGAAAGTTTCATGTTATTTACACAAGTTATTAGATTTGGCCACAATTCAGTCTCTATTAATAATAATAAACAACTATTAAATTTATCAATAATTTTTTCTATTTCTTTTTTATTATCCAAAGGAAAATATTTAAGTTTAATATTTTCATACTTGGAATATTTATGCTCAGATAATTTCATTCCAGCATCTGTAATGCATGTAATCAAAATTTTTTCTTTTTTCTTTTCCAATAATTTTTTGACTAATGGTTCTGATAGATTTATTTCCCCTACTGAGGCGCAATGAATCCAGATATAATCATCTTTTTTTAAATCATCAAATTTTTGATTCTCCCTTTTTCTAAAAAATTCTTTTTTTTCTTTTGAAATTGAAAATACAATTCTTACAAAAAATACTACTGCACATCTAAAAAAGTTATATAGCATACATTCTCCACTCAAAGATTTATCTTGCCAACATAAATATTGGGGTTATCAAATTTTTTATCTATATATTTTGAAATATTCTCTACTACTTCGTCAATAGTCATAGAGCTTGTATCTATTTCTATTGCATCATTTGCCTTGACTAAGGGGCTCTCTTCTCTCGTGGAATCAAGATAATCCCGCTTTTTTATATCTTCGAATACTTTTTGGTAATCTTCTTTTATTCCCTTTTCGATATATTCTTTATATCTTCTATTGGCTCTCTCCTCAGGAGATGCTATCAAAAATATCTTGATATCAGCATTTGGAAAGACAACAGTCCCTATATCTCTTCCATCTAATATGATTTTTTTATTAAATCCTATTTTTCTTTGTTGTTCTACTAATTTTATTCGAATTTTTTTTATTGCAGACACTGATGATACTATGGAATTAACTTTGGGAGTTCTGATTTTTTCAGAAACGTCCTCGCCATTAAGAAAAAATTTGTTATTTTCTACATCCAACTCAATATTTTCTATTAATTTTTGTATATTTTTTTCATCTTTTAAATCTATATTGTTTTCGATAAAATAATAGGCCACCATGCGATACATGGCGCCAGTATCCAAATAAATAAAATTATACCTATTAGCTATTATTTTAGCAATTGTGCTTTTGCCGCTACCCGCCGGACCATCAATCGCTACAACAAAATTCTCCATCTCATCTCCTAGTAAAAATTCATTTTAATTCTATTTTATGCTATTTCTATAAACTTTTTATATTTATTAATTAGAAAACAAAAATAATAGTAGATATTAGCTCAATTCTACTTCAGTAAATGATTTGTTTAATCTTTTTATACTAGTACATTCCCCAGTTTCTTCGGATATTTCGACTTCAATAGCATTTATACGTAAATTTCCTTCTGCCAATTGAAATTTTTGGGGAAGAACAGATAAAAATTTTGGCAATACACTTTCTACAGACATTCCGATTATTCCATTGTCTGAGCCAGTCATTCCGACATCAGAAATATAACCTGTACCCTCTGGTAATATTTTATTATCTGCAGTCTGAACATGTGTATGTGTACCGTAAAGAAGGGAAATATACCCATCTAAATACCATCCCATAGCTATTTTTTCAGACGTTGCCTCACCATGAAAATCTATAATTATATATTTTGTTATTTTCCTGATTTCATCTATTTTTTCTTTTACTCTTGTAAAAGGACAGTCAATCGGGGACATAAAGACTCTGCCCTGTAAAGAGATTACAGCAATTTTATGCTTTTTTTTGTCTTCTAATATTGTACAGCCTTTGCCTGGAGTATTGACAGGATAGTTCAGCGGTTTTAAAACTCTAGATGAATTATCCAAATAATCATATATTTCTCTTTTATCCCAAATATGGTTCCCACTAGTGAGCACATCACAACCATATGAGAGCATCTCATCAGCAATCTCAGGGGTGAGTCCAAATCCATTTGCTGCATTTTCTCCATTTACAATTATGAAATCATATTGCATTTTATTTTTGAATAAAAATAATTTTAAAGTTTCCCTACCACTTCTTCCTACAACATCTCCTACAACAAGTATTTTCATAGTTTTCTCTCTTTCTCATAATTTTTTACTCCTAATTATATCATTTTTCATAAAAAATTTCTACATAAAAAACGCTGCTAAAGAAATTTAGCAGCATTTTCTTAAAAATAATTATATAGAGCTCTATACTGATTATCTAGCGTAATCTATAGCTCTTGTTTCTCTTACAATAGTCACTTTTATTTGTCCTGGGTATTGCATTGTTTCTTCTACTTTTTTAGCGACATCTCTTGCCATTTTTACAGCTTCATCATCACTTACATCCTCTGGATTGATTACTATACGTACTTCACGTCCAGCTTGTATCGCATAAGACGACTCTACTCCAATAAAAGAATTCGCAATTTCTTCAAGGTCTTTAAGCCTTTTTAGATAAGATGTCAATGTTTCTCTTCGTGCTCCTGGTCTTGATGCAGATACTGCATCTGCCGCTTGTACTAATACAGCCTCTATAGTCTCAAATTCCACTTCATTATGGTGTGCTTTTACAGCGTTTATTACTTCTTGCTTTTCTCCGAATTTTTTTAAAAATTCTCCACCTATTAATGCATGGGAATACTCAATTTCACTCTCTAAAACTTTACCTATATCATGTAATAATCCAGCTCTTTTTGCTAACTTTACGTCCCCACCTAATTCACTAGCCAGTGTGCTAGCCAATTTTGATACCTCTATAGAATGTGTCAATACATTTTGGCCATAACTTGTTCTATATTTCAATCTTCCCAAATTTTTTATTACCTCTGGATGAATATTTGGTATTCCAACTTCCAAAGCAGCCTCTTCTCCAGCGTTTATAATTTCTTTTTCTATTTCTTTTTGTGCCTTGTTTACTATTTCTTCGATTTTTCCAGGATGGATTCTTCCATCTGTAATAAGTCTTTCGATTGCTATTCTTGCCACTTCTCTTTTGACACCATCAAAACTAGATAAAACTACTGCTTCCGGAGTGTCATCTATTATTATATCTACCCCTGTCAATGCTTCTATCGTACGGATATTTCTGCCTTCTCTACCGATAATTCTTCCTTTCATTTCGTCATTTGGAAGATTTACCACCGATACAGTAGCATCTATAACATATTCTGAAGCCGCTTTACTGATAGCTGTGGATAAAATTCTTTTAGAAATTCTTTCTTTTTCAAGTTCCATTGTGCTTTCATATTCTTTTATTACAACAGCTGTTTCATGAACTAAATCCTCTTTTAATTTTTCTATTAAAATATCTTTAGCTTCATTTTTGGACAATCCAGAAATTCTTTCTAATTCATTTTCTTGTTTCAATTTTAGTTGTTCGATTTCATCTTTTTTCTTTTCTAATAATTCTGTTGTATGTTCTATTTCTATAGTTTTTCCCTCTAGTTTTTCAATTTTTGTATCTAGAGTTTCCTCTTTTCTGATTAATCTAGATTCTCTTTGCAATAATTCATTTTTTGAATTTTTTATTTCTTTTTCTGCTTCCTCCTTTAAATGATAAATCTCTTCTTTTGTCTTTAATTCTATTTCTTTACTTTTTGCACTGGCATCGAATTCAGCTTTATCTGTGATATCTTTTGCCTTTAATTTAGCTTTTTGAACATCATCTTCTAAGTTATTTAGTCTAGTTATTTCTCTATCTATTGATAATTTTTTAAAAAACAGGCCAAAAACTACACATAAACCTAGAATTATAGGTCCAATTAATATTATCCAATTCATATTTATCCATTCTCCATTTTCTCTCCTAACATGATTTTAAAACACAATTTATAATAAAAACATATGTTTTATCATTCCGGATTTATTCTTTGAAGCTTTCAACAGCTTCTTCCTCGGTTTCATATATTTCAAAAATTTCATCTAATCCGATCATTTCAAATATAGATTTTATATGATCGTTAAGTTTTATTAATTTTATATTTCCCCCAACTTCTTTTACTGCTTTTAATTTCCCTCTTAATATTCCCATAGCCAAGCTATTGATGTGTTCTAATTGTTCAAAATCAATAATAAAATTCTTACAATCATCTTCTTCTGTTTTTGTAATTTTTTCTTTTAATTTTGGCGCAACCAATGCATCAAGCTCTCCAATGACCTTTAAAATTTTTATTTTACCTAAATTTTTTTCAATTATGTCAAACTCTGTATGCATTATAAAACCTCCTGAATTTTCTTTACCAATTTAAATATTGTTCCGTTTTCTTTTTTTTCAATAATAAAACTATCAGCGATATTTCTTGCAATCTGAAGTCCCAATCCTCCATTTTCCTTGCTAAGCTTACTATCGTCAAAGCCTACTCCATTATCTTCCACAGTCAAAGATATGACATCCTTATTTTTTATAATGCTTATAATAATATTACCCATATTATATTTATAACCATGCTCGACTACATTGGTAGAAAGCTCATCAACTACTGTTAGTAATTGGAAAGAATCATTTTTTGCAATATGTTCATGTTCTAAATATGCTTTAATCATCGCTCTAATTAAAGAAATGTTTTTTAGAGAAGAAGGAATTGTTAACTTTATTTCATTTCTCTCCATTATCATTCTCCTTTTCTCTATTATTATCTTTTTTCAATCTTTTCTGTTACACTCTTTATTTTCCATACAGAATTTTTAAATACATATGAAATATCAAAATATTCCGTACGATCTAGATAGTTTAATCCTATGATATTTGTTGCGCTATGTTTGTATAATTTAGGTTCATTTACAAAAATATTTACTTCTTCCAGTGAAATTGTATTTAATTTTTTCTTAAAATAAAAATTCTTCGGAGATGAGACAAAAAAACTTTGTAATTCGTCTATGTTTTCATCTTCTAGGTCTTTTTTTATGGTCTCTATCAATACTTGTAAATTCTCATAATTTTTTATTTTTTTAGAAAGAAGATGTTTATAGGTTTCGATTACTTTGTTTACTCCTATATTTTGCTCATCGGTTTCTAATTCAAATTTCAAGGTATCCAACTCCCAATTATCATATAAATTTTTGTATTTATTTTTTAATTTGGACTCATCAAAATTTTTGTTAAGTTTTCTTGTGACAACCTGACTATTATTTTCCACATAAGAAAAATTTGAACAACCTATAATGAATAAAGAAAATAACATTATTATAAAAAATTTTGTTATTAACGATTTTTTCATTTTACTCCTTATAATATACAATAATACACATCACAATTAATAATACCATATTGATTGATATTTATCAAGGGTTCTATGGTTACATTTTTATTTTTTTTGAAATTTCTTCTATAATTTCTTTTTCGTTCAAGCTATCTATATTATACCAAAAATATTTTTTATCATTTTTAAACCACGTAAATTGGCGCTTTGCATAATGCCTTGAATTTTGTTTTATTAGTTCTATTGCATTTTCTAACGAAATACCATTATTTAAATAATCTATAATTTCACGATAACCAATGATATTTAATTTTTGTAGTGGTATCTTATATTTTGTGTAAAGATTTCTTACTTCTTGTACCAACCCTATGTTGATCATATTATCAACACGATTATTTATTCTATTATACAAATCCTCTTTATTTCTTTCGACAGCTATTTTTATAAAATCATAATTATTGTTTTTTATATTTTTTTTAGATAATATAGAAAATTTTTCTCCGGTAATATAGAAAACTTCCAAAGCTCTTTCAATACGTTTTCTATCATTCACATGAATAGATCGAGCAGATTGGTCATCTATTTTTACCAATTCACTGTATAGTTCATAATTAGTTTTTTTTAATAAACTTTTTCTTATTTCTTGATTTCCACTGGGTAATTCAGATAATCCTTCACATATAGCATCAATGTATAGACCGGTACCGCCGACTAATAAGACTGTTTTATTTTCTTTTTCCAATTCACTCAATATTTTATTAACTGTCTTTGCATAGGAACCGACGCTATATTTTTCTGTTGGTTCGACTATATCTATCATATGATGTTTTATTCCATTCATATCATTTTCTATAATCTTAGCTGTTCCAATGTTTAATTCTTTATATATTTGAGCAGAATCAGCGGATATGATATCTGCATCAAAATATTTTGCTAGTTCCAATGATAATTTTGTTTTTCCTACCCCGGTAGGTCCGGCAATCACAATTCCTCTTGGCATTTTTACTCCACATATTCGAACTCAACATCTGCAATTTTTACATTGTCACCACTTTTTATTCCTGCATCATGCATGGCCTCTTCCAGCCCGAGAGATTTCATCATATGTAAGAAATTGAGAACGGATTCTTCTTCTATACTGATAACGTATTTTTGTAAGACATTATCTATGAGGCGACCTTCTACTATATACGTGCCTTCTGGATCTTGAGTTATGATAAAATCTGCTTTTTCTACTTTTATTTCTTGCAATACTTCATTGATATCGAACTCATCTTCCAGAGGTTCTCTAGGTATTTCTTGTAACATAGAATAACTTTTGTATAAAACATTTTTTATTCCCTCATTTAGAAGTACAGATACTGGAAAAACAATATCATTCTTTGTTTCAACATGGGCTTTAAATTTTTTAAACTTTTCATTTTCTTCACGGTCATAGAGAAGATCCATTTTGTTTGCTAAAACTATTTGTTTCTTTTTTGCCAATTTTTCACTAAATTTGAATAGCTCACCATTTATTATTTCATAGTCCTTTATAGCATCTCTTTCTTCACTCTCGGAAATATCGACTATATGACATATCATTTTACATCTTTCTATATGACGTAAAAACCTGTCTCCCAATCCGACTCCTTCATGAGCACCTTCTATAAGTCCCGGAATATCGGCGATTACAAATGATTTCCCTTCTTCCAATCTCACAACACCCAATTTTGGCTCCAAAGTAGTGAAGTGATAGCTCGCTACCTTTGAATTGGCAGCAGAAACTTTATTTATAAAACTGGATTTTCCTACAGATGGATATCCTATAAGAGCAATATCGGCCAAAAGTTTCAATTCCAACTTAATTTTTAGTTCGGCGCCTTCTTTCCCCCGCCCGGCCAATTTTGGTGTTCTTTGGGTTGAGGTTTTGAAATTTACATTTCCCAATCCACCTAATCCACCTTTTAATAATATTTTTTCCATATTTCCTTCATTCAAATCAAGTAATAATTTATTGGTCTGAATATCCCTTACTTGAGTGCCAATAGGAACTTTTATTACCAAATCTTTTCCATATTTTCCGGTACATTGTTTTTTAGTTCCATTTTCGCCATTTTCGGCTTTAAAAATTTTTTTAAATTTAAAATCTATAAGGGTATTAATATTAGGGTCAGTCACAAATATTATACTGCCACCATTTCCGCCATCTCCACCATCAGGGCCACCGAATTGTATATATTTTTCTCTCCTGAAAGTGGCGGCTCCATCTCCACCATCACCAGCTTTTATAGTTATTACAACTTCATCTATAAACATGTTACGCATAACTCCTATCATTTATTTTATATTTTCATTATCCTATATTTTACTACATTTTACTTTTTTTTACAATATAATAAATATGAAGTGGTGGAAAACAGCATAATCAGGCATTATAACTTATCTATTACTGAATAAATATACAAAAAAGTAATTGGATTTTATACTATGATTTAGATAATAAAATTTGCAAATTTAATTTACCAATTTAAAGTAATAAATAGTTGTAATTTATTATAAATTATGCTAGAATGTAGACAAAATTTTAAAAAGGGGGATTTCATGAAAAGATTTTTACAAATATTTTGTGCTGTTATGTTATTTATGGTTGCTACAACATCTGTTTATGCCGGAGAACGCCTTGACACAATCGTTAGTAATAAAGTATTACGTGTAGGGACTCCGGGAGATTATAGGCCTTTTTCAATGCTTACAGATGGGAAATATGAGGGATTTGATATTGATGTTATCGTACTTATAGCCAAAGAAATCGGAGTAGAAGTAGAATTTGTACCTACTACATGGAAAGAATTGATAAACGGATTAAAGGATAACAAGTATGATATTGCTGTTGGCGGAATCACAAGAAGTGTTGCTCGTATATCTCAATATGAATTTTTACCTGGTTACGCTCCTTTTGGAAAAGTGGCTCTTATCCGTACAGAAGATAAAGATAAATATACTTCTCTTGATAGCCTAAATAAACCCGAAGTACGTGTAATAAAAAATCCTGGTGGGACTAATGAAGCCTTTGTATTGGCTAATCTGACAGGAGCAAATGTATCGACTCATGAAAAAAATGCTGAGATACCTGGATTAATAGCAGAAAAAAAGGGTGATGTCATGATAACAGAAACGGCTGAAGCACTTTTATATGCGCAAAAGGATCCTAGATTATTCGCAGCTTTTATTGATAAACCTTTGACACCTATCAATAAACTTGGATTTATGATTCAAAAAGACGACGAAGATTTCGTACGTTTGTTGAATTTCACATGG
This sequence comes from Fusobacteriaceae bacterium, assembly GCA_031289425.1. GTDB lineage: Bacteria > Fusobacteriota > Fusobacteriia > Fusobacteriales > Fusobacteriaceae > JAISST01. The sequence continues at coordinate 6,453 of JAITPM010000014.1, read as the reverse complement.
GATTTGCTTGATACTCGTGGAGAAATAGACAAGGCTTATGATAAATGGTTAAAATAATTTAAAAATTTATCTCTTTAGCATAATAAATTTGTTGAAATTTGTTACAAAATATAATAGAATAAATTAATACAAATATTTCTAGGAGGTAAATTAGTGAAAAAAATTTTAAGAATAATTAGCCTTACTTTTTTAATACTCATAACATCATTTATTTCTTTTTCCAAAGGAACCAATGCTTTGATTGTCGTACAACAATCTGATGCCAAAACTTTGGATCCGTCTGCTTCAAATGACGCTTATTCACACAATGTAAACCTCAATATCTACGACCGTTTGTTTGATTACAATACTGAAATGAAGATAGTCCCAACTCTGGCAGAAAGCTATAAACAATTGGATCCACTGACTTTACAGGTTGTATTAAAAAAAGGTGTTAAATTTCACAATGGCGATGAATTAACATCAGAAGATGTAAAATTTTCTCTTGAAAGAGCATCTAAAGCACCTGCATCTTTATCTTTCTTTGGAAATGTTGAAAAAATAGAAATTATAGATCCTTATACAGTAAATATTATTACAAAAGCTCCTTATGGGCCATTATTAAATAGTCTTGCACATTCGACAGGTTCAATCATAAATAAAAAATACACTGAATCTGGAACAGATACATTTTTTAAACCTATTGGCACAGGACCATTTATATTTGAATCTTGGAAAGCGGGAGATAGAGTTGTTTTAACTACGAACAAAAATTATTTTAATGGTCCTTCTTCTGTAGAAGGTCTAATATTTAGAGTTATTCCTGAGAGTACAAATAGAACCATAGCTCTGGAAACTAGAGAAGTGGATATAGTACTTACAGTGAGTCCTGTAGATGCAGATGCTGTAGAAGCAAATGATCATTTGAAACTATATCGTAGACCATCTGCTGCGTTAAATTATCTTGGATTAAATTGTGAAAAAGGGCCTACAAGCGATATTAGAGTACGACAAGCAATTGTAAGTGCACTTGATATGAAAGATGTCAATATTGCATTTGGAAGACTGGCTATTGCTGCTTATTCTGTGATCCCTCCAGATGTATTGGGATATAAAGAAAATCCTCCAGTTTTGAGAGATGTAGAAAAAGCTAAAAAATTATTGGCAGAGGCAGGATATTCAAATGGATTAAAGTTAAAATTCTGGACAAATGATAATCAAGCCAGAAAAGATTCAGCTGTTATTATGCAAGCACAACTGAAAGAAGTTGGAATTGATGTAGAAATAGAAATATTAGAATTTGGAGCTTATTTGGAAAGACTTAATAGAGGGGAGCATGATTTGTTTATATTGGGAACTTTAGGTTCGACAGATCCTGATGGAGCATTATATACGATATTCCATACAAGTAATTTGGGAAGTGGCGGAAATCGTAGTTTCTATAAAAACCCAAAAGTTGACGAATTATTGGATAAAGGAAGAGCTTCCACTGATGTCGCTGAAAGAGTTGCTGTATATGAAGAAGCTGCTGATATTATAAGAGACGAAGTCGGAATAATTCCTCTAGTTTATCCGCCTGTATCTGTAGGAGCTCAAGATTATATAGATGGATTTTATCCATACCCTACATTTACATTTTTATTTAAAGATGTAAAAAAGAACATTAAGTAACTATATTCAAGAATTTTTTAAAGTTTATATATTATTTCTATAAATAAAAAACCTATTCTGATAGAATAGGTTTTTTAAATGAATATTTTTTTAGAAAAATTAAAAAGGATAAAAATAATAGTATAAAGTTTATAGTTTATAATTTAGTTAATTATTTACTTTTAGCCTAATATCTAGTAAAATGTATTTATAAATATATAAAGTTTTTATTTTTTATAGGGGGGAATGAAATTATGGTAAACGGCAAATTAAGGCTGCTATCAGAAACAGATGCAGCAGAAATTTTGGAAATTTATAGACCTTACGTTGAAAAAACTACTATTTCTTTTGAATATGATGTACCTTCATTGAAAGAATTTGAACAGAGGATAAAAGATATAATTTCTTTTTATCCTTATCTGGTCTATATAATCAATGACAAAATCGTCGGGTATGCCTATGCTCATAGGTACCAGGCTCGTGCTGCATATCAATGGAATGCTGAGATGTCTATTTATCTTCTGGAAGGTTATAAAGGAAAGAGTATAGGGTGCAAATTATACGGAGCAACTATAGAAATTCTTAAATTGCAAAATGTTAAAAATTTGTATGGAATAGTTACTGTTCCCAATCCTCCCAGTCAAAAATTTCATGAACAATTTGGATTTAAAGAAATGGGTATTTATCAGAATACGGGTTTTAAATGCGAACAATGGCATAATGTTATTTTGTTTGAAAAATCTATAGGGGAATATGATAAATCTCCCAAACAAGTGATTTCTATTAAATCAATTGAGAAAGATACAATAGATGAAATATTGTCCAAATACAGCTAATGAATCAAAAATATTACTTGTAATATTTATTAGATACAATCATTTAAATATATTTTTAAAAGAGAGGCTAAATAATGAAAAAACAAACTTTTAATGGTAGCACTATGTTAAGTCCGGTGCCGGTAGTACTTGTAACCAGCAAAAACAAAAAAGGTGAAAGTAATGTATTTACAGTAGCTTGGACAGGAATAATGTCCTCTGAACCACCACTTTTATATATTTCCATAAGACCTGAGCGACTGTCTCACGAATACATAACAGAAACTATGGAATTTACTGTCAATTTACCAAGTAAAAACCTGGTCAAACTGGTTGATTATTGTGGTGTCAAAAGTGGTAGAAAAAATAATAAAATAAAAGAATGTAATTTTACATTAAAAAAAGGTAAAAAAGTAAAAAGTGATTATATAGAAGAATGTCCGATAAACATAGAGTGTAAAGTTAAAAATATTTTGAAACCAGGTGGTTCGCATGATATATTTATCAGTGAGATTTTATGTACTCATATAAACGAAGATTTAATAGATAGTAATCAAAAGATTCATTTTGATTGGGCAGATTTGATTGTATATTCTCACGGAGAATATTTTCCTATAAATAAAAAAAGAATTGGATCATTTGGATTTTCTGTTGGCAAAAAGAAAAAAAATGACAATATTATACACAAAAATAGTAAAAAAAATTCTAATTTAAAATAATTGTTATATTGTATGATTTTTTATATTTTAAAATTTTATAAAACATTTTGAAAAAAATACTTGATATGGTATATTATTATTAGTTTATATATTTTATTATAGGAGGGACTCAAATGAAAATTTTCAAAAATTTAATGAGTTTGTTTATTTTGTTAGGATTATTATCTTCTAGTGTTTTTGCTTTACATCCTGCTGATCTTTATAATAGAGGTGGTAGTGGAAAAAATGGTGTGGTTGCTGCAGCCAAACCAGAAGTGTCGCAAATCGGAATAGACATACTTAAAAAAGGTGGGAATGCAGTAGATGCTGCAATTGCGACAGCTTTTGCGATAAGTATATTTGAACCTAATGCGTCTGGACTTGGCGGCGGTGGATTTATGCTTATTAGAATGGCAAAAACTGGTAAAACTATAGTTATAGATTATAGAGAAATGGCACCTTCAAAAGCTACACCTGATATGTTTGTGATAGATGAAAAGGGAAATGTTGTGGATGATGAAATCACAATAGGTGGTAAAGCTTCCGGAGTTCCTGGAACTGTAGCTGGACTTTTGACAGCCCTTGAAAAATATGGAACTATGAGTAGAGCAGCTATAATGGCACCTGCAATAAAGTATGCGAGAGAAGGAATCCCTGTAACTGCTAATTTGGAAAGTATAATCAAAGAAAACTTTGACAAAATTGCAAAATATGAAGAAACATCCAAAATTTATTTGAAAGATGGATTACCTTACGAAGCAGGGGATGTTATAAAAAATCCTGACCTTGCTAAAACATTGGAAAAAATAGCAAAAGGTGGAAAAAAAGCTTTTTATGAAGGAGAAATTGCAGAAAAAATAGCTGCAGAAATTCAAAAACAAAAAGGTTTAATAACTGTTGAAGATTTAAAAAATTATAAAGTCGAAATAAGAGAACCGGTTGAAGGAACATATAGAGGTTACACTATTATATCTTGCCCACCTGCAAGCTCTGGTGGAACTCACATTATAGAATTATTAAACATGGTAGAAAATTATGATATAAAAAAATTGGGAGACAACACTGCTGAAAGCTGGCATGTATGGGCAGAAGCTATGAGACAAATGTATGCTGACAGATCTGAATACATGGGCGATACTGGATTTGTAAAAGTACCTTTAAAAGGATTGACATCTAAAGAATATGCAAAAGAACTAGTTAAGAAAATAGATTTGAGTAAACCTGGTACAGACATAACTTTTGGAGATGCTAATAAATATGAAAGTGGAAGTACTACACATTTTTCCGTAATGGATAAATTTGGAAATATGGTTGCCGTTACACAAACTATCAATTATTTCTTTGGTTCTGGAGTCACAGTCCCTGGTACTGGTATTCTTATGAATAATGAAATGGATGATTTTGTGACTCAAAAAGATAAGAAAAATTCTATCGAAGGTGGAAAGAGACCTCTTAGCAGCATGTCACCTACATTGGTAATAGATCCACAAAAAAGACCATTTATGACTCTTGGTTCTCCAGGTGCGACTAGAATAATGCCGGCTGTTGCTCTGACAATAAGTAATGTTATTGATCATGGAATGGATATTCAAACAGCCATAACTGCTCCTAGAATTACTCAATTCCAATCTGGACAATTACAAATAGAAGGTAGAGTATCTATAGAGGCTCTAAAGAAATTGCAAGAAATGGGTCATGATACAAATGTCAGAGCAGCTTATGATAATTACTTTGGTGGAGTTCAAGGTATATTATTTGATTATAAGACTAAAACGTTATTTGGCGGCGGAGATCCTAGAAGAGACGGAAAAGCAGCCGGATTCTAATGTATATATAAATTATCAGATATATTATTTTTAAAAAATTCATTATAGTTTTATTGTTTTAACCGTTTTAAGGAGGAAATACTTAAATGAAAAAGTTAGTTTATATTATTTTATTATTACTTGTGACTGTATCAGCTTTTGCTGCAAAATTTGAAAAACCGATATTACTTACTTCCGTCGGGCAAAGTGCAGATGTAGAAATGGTAAAAGCGCTATTGAAAAAAGCTGGCATGGAAGCCAATTTTGATAAAATGTTAACTGCTGATGGGATCAAAGACGAAAAAACCTTGATTTTAGCAATAGGAGGTAGTTCTAAAGGCCTAGGAGCAGCTGGTATAAAAGTGGAAGATGAACTGGAAAGAATTGGAAAATTAATAAATGGTGCTAAAGAAAAAGGAATTAAAATAATTGGTATGCATATAGGCGGACAGGCTAGAAGAGGAGAATTATCTGATAAATTTATAGTTTCTGCCACTCCATATGTGGATTATTTGATAGTAGTAGAAGATGGTGATGGCGATGGGATATTTACAAAGATTGCTACTGAAAAAAATATTCCCATAGATAAAACTCCGAAAATATCTAGTTCTGTTGAACCTCTGAAAAAAGCATTTGAATAAAAATACAGATGCATAGATAAAATTTTATATCTATACCAATTTACAATAGGAGGTTATACAATGTCATTAGAACTGATACTTTTTTTGGCAATGGTAATCGTATTTGCCGTATCATGCTTTGTTTTAAAGTTACCTGTAAGTATTGCAATGGTGCTTTCTTCAATGACTGCTACAGTTATAGCTGGGAAGGGAATACCTATTAGGCATTTGATAGAAGGAACGTTTGGGTATCTGGATACTATACTTGTAATTGCGACAGCTATGATTTTCATGAAGGTTGTACAAGAAATAGGTACATTAAATGCTCTTAGTGCTATAATTATAGAAAAATTTCATAAAACACCATGGTTGCTTTTAATATTTTTGATGATTGTTTCTATGTTTCCCGGAATGGTAACTGGTTCGTCTACTGCATCCGTTTTGACAGCCGGAAGCATTGTCGCTCCGATATTGATATTAATAGGAATACCTGTAATAGAGAGTGCCACAATTATTGCATTAGGAGGGCTATTGGGAATGATAGCACCTCCGGTAAATATCCCAGCAATGATAATTGGTGGTGGGATTGATATGCCATATGTTGGATTTACGATTCCTTTACTTATTCTTACAATTCCAGTAGCTATTTTTTCTGTATTATACTTAGGATTAAAACATGTTAAAAATATTGATTATAATATTATAAAAGAAAAAATTGACTATTCTGATATAAAAAAATACGGTATCAAATTATATATCCCTATTATTTTAGCTGTATTTTTAATGACGATGGATAAAGTAGCACCTAAATTATTTGGACTTGGAATGCCGTTAATATTTATTATAAGTGCTATAGCAGGAGTTTTTTGCGGTAAAAAAATTAATT
>JAITPM010000048.1 GCA_031289425.1 Fusobacteriaceae bacterium | reverse complement strand
CTATCTCATCATCATGCTGTTCTTTATCATAAGGTGTAACGTCATACATAAGGAATTTCCCCCAAAACAAATTACAATTTTGATCACATGTCCTCATATTATTATATGAGGACTATTTTATAAAATTATATCACTAAAAATCGCTAATGTCAACTAAAAAATGATATAAAGTATGATAATAAAAATTGCAAATAAAACGCAATAAAATGTATATAAATTTATTTATAAACACCGCTAAAAATAAGCTTTTTAGAGCATCATAAATTTATACCCACAATACAATATATCTATTTTTTTAGCATTTTTTTTATATCATGAGTTCTATTTTTTTTTGATATCAAAAGGTTCCCTTTCTCTTTCACTATAACCAAATCTTCCACCCCAAGTAATGATATAGTCAGGTCATCAGAAATAACTATATTATTTTTAGCATCCAATTCTATTATTTCAGGCCCTCTAACAATATTCCCATTTTTATCTTTTTCAAAGATATCCTCAAAGGCATTAAAACTACCGATATCGTTCCATCCAATATCTATGGGGAGCACAGAAATATTATTCGAATGTTCCATAATCCCAAAATCTATAGATATTTTTTCAAATTTTTCGAAATGCTTTTTCACTTTCCGGCTTAATTGTTCTCCATTTAGGCCATCCATAAATTCTTTAGATATTTCTTCAAATACTTCGAAATGTTCTTTCATAAAGGTTTTGAAGTTTTTAAATATTGTTTCTGTTGTAAATATAAACATCCCACTATTCCATAAATAATTTCCACCGGCAATATAGTGTTCAGCAGTCTCATAGCTAGGTTTTTCCCTAAATCTTTTTACCTTATATATGTTATTAAGAATTATATTTCTATTTTCTACCTCTATATATCCATACCCCGTCTCAGGTCTTTCCGGATTTATCCCCAACGTAACGATCATATCGTTTTTACTGGCATATTCAGCAGACTTTAGGATAGCTTCCCTAAAATCACCAGGTTTTTTTATAAGATGATCAGAAGCCAATACAACGACCTCTATCTTTTCCCCTTTATTTAGATGAGCCCTATATCTATTTTCTATAATCAAAGAAGAATACCCAATAGCAGCAGCCGTATCTTTAAATTCCGGCTCAATAATAATATTTTCTATAGGAATATCTGATAATTCCTTCATTATTGCCTCAGACTGAACTATATTAGTAGCAACAAAAATATTTTCAGCCTTTATTATAGGTAAAATCCTATCAACAGTTTCCCTAATCATTGTTTTATCAGAAAAAATCTTTAATAATTGTTTTGGGTTTTCCCGAGTTGATAAAGGCCAAAAACGCTCACCACTACCACCCGCCATTATAATTGAAGTTAACATAATACCATCCTCTTATTTTTAATTTATTGTTTATTGTTCTTTGTTATTCTTTGTTATTCTTTGTTATTCCTTATTATTCTTTACCATTCTTTAATTGATCAAATTTCTTTATTGATATCAATAATCTCAGAATTTTATATAACAATCCAGTACTACAATGAGTTGTATTTTTACGTAATATTCATTTATAGAACAAGGGGTCATGACCCCTTGCCCTCGCATACATTTATTGTTACACATAATTATTGAACTGTCAAGTGAAATCTCCCCCCACAAACAAAGCATCAAGCATAGTTACAAAGAGAACAAATCTCAAGTTTTTACCACCCATTATCACACAACCAAACTATAAAACATCCAAAAGGTTTTCCACACATCTCCTTTTTTCTTCCATATTTGGATGAACATATAAATTCAAGGTAGTAGTAATAGAGGTATGCCCCAACAATTCACTTATAATTTTATAATCCACTTTATTTTCTACACATTTAGTAGCAAAAGTATGCCGCAATCCATGAAATTTTATTTGCCTCAGCTTATGTTTCCGCAGAAAACTTTCAAAAAAACGTCTATAAACCCGAGGTTCTACGTATTTCTTACCACCTGATAATAGAAAATCATTTTTACTAAATTTTATTTGCGTTAATAAATTTATCAAAATCGTTGATAATGGGATCTCTCTATAAGCATTTTGTGTCTTAGGAAACGAAAAAATTATTTTTGATTTTTTATTATTTAAAATATTGTTAGTATATATTCTCTGAATAGTCCTTTTTATATGGACAGTTCTCGAATTTAAATCTACATCCTTCCATTGGAGAGCGCAAAGTTCACCTATCCTTATTCCAGTACTTAAGCAGAATAAAATGCCCATTGTCTTATAATTTAGATTCATTTGCACAAGTTTTATTATAGCTTTTTGTTCTTCTGTAGATAATACGTCTATTTTTGAATTTTTATATTCATGTGGAAACTTTATTAAAAAAATCTTATTAAAAATTGTTTCATCGTTAATTGGTTTCTTTATAGCCAATTTCAATAACATAACAATATGCTTCACAACAGTTAACGACAACCCCCCTTTACCGTCTGTTCTCCCATTTTTTATCAGTGCGAATACATAATTTTGAATAATCTTATTATTTAATTCTGCGATCCTATAATCACCTAACTTGCCAACGATATGATTTTTTACAGTGTTTTTGTAAGAATTATAAGTTGACTCTTTAACAGTTTGTTTAATTTCCAATAGCCATTTTTTCATCCAGTTTTTTAATAAATTATTTTTCATTATCTCACCATCCTTTACATATAAAAATAGCATATATTATCTATTTTTTTAAACATTTTCTTTTTATTTTTTTAAATGTTTTTTGAAAATAGTCCTCATTTAATAATATGAGGTTATAAAAGTTAAATGTACGCTTAAATGGGGGAAATTCCTTATGTTTGATGTTACACCATATGATAAAGAACAACAAGAAGACGAGATAGATTTATACGATATTCTGGATGTTTTAATAAAGAGAAAGTGGACAATTGTTATAACTACAATTATTTTTGTTGTCTTAGCATTTTGTAGTGCGCTGTACTATTCAAAAGTGTTGCGGACTGAAAAATATGCTTTGGATTTCAGTGTTAATTACAATATTTTGAATAATGATGTGTTGAAGAAGAATGTTGAAGTTAAGGTTTATCCTATTATGTCTCTTTTAAATAATGATGTAGTAGTTGAAGAGTTTTTTGAAATAGGTGAATTGCAAAAATTATTTGATGAAAAAAAATATGACCTGTCTAGTGGTGAATTGGAAGTTAAGAGGAAGTTTTTGAAAAAAGTAATTATTGTTGAATCGCTGTATGAAAAACAAGATGAAGTATCTCTAAGTTTAAAAAGATACTCTGTTTCGACAGAATTAAAGAAAGGGAGTGTATTACACAAACTTTTAATAGATAAATTCTGGGAAATTGTATCTAGAAAAATAATTATTTCTACTACACTACATTTAGAAAATTTTGAAAATATATCTAAAAATAAAATAAATGATTCTTTTAAAAAATTAGAAGAATCGAAAGTATCTTTTCAAAATTTAATAGAAAAAAGCCATTTGCTTGATGGTTCACAACAACAATTAATTCTAGATTCATTGTTTAAATTCCTAGATCCTCCAGCATATTCTCAGAATATAGAAGCAGGTAAATATTATGAATATTATTCGGATCTTGAACTTGTATTATCAGAAACAATAGAAAAAATTAAAGATGGAGAATTATTAGTTAGAGAGACTTCGATATATAAAGTTGAAACAAAAGGTAAAGGATTGATGATTTTGGCAATAGGATCTGTATTGGGAGTTTTCTTTGGGATATTTTTGGCTTTTGTAAAAGAATTTTTTGAAGGATATAAAAAAAGGAAAATAGGAAATAGTACAGATTAAATATCTTCTTAAGAGGGACAAAAGATGAAAAGGCAATTTATTAAGTTATTTATGATAACAATGCAGTTTGCCTTCTATTTCATGATTAATAAATATTTTAAAGTGCATGATCGTATAATGTACAATACATTTTTTATATATTTAATACTTAACCTTATAAAAAATATGTATTCCTTTAGAACTATATTGATATGGGAAGAATTAAAAAAACAACTGCAAGTACATATGGAATATTTATCCATAATGTTGGTTAATGATATAGCTTTCTGGGGACAGAGATATATTATTGTTCATTTGATAGTAGGAATTACATTTACATTTTTTAATCTTTTTATACTAGGCATTACAAGAAAAATATTTAAAAATGAATTGAAAAAAAATTTAATTATTATTGGGATTGGTAATACGGCCAAAGAATTAACTGATATAATTAGAAAAAATTTATTTCCTATGTATAATTTGTTGGGATATGTATCCGTAAACGATATATGTGGGATCGAACAAATATCTCATATAAACAAAACTATGATCCTGGGAACATATAGTGATTTAGATAGAATCATTGATGAAAATAATATAAAAGAAATTATCATTGCAGTTCCACTTGCTGACAATCAGCAAATGAACAATATTATAAATAAAGTAGATGGAAAAGTAAATAGAATAAAATTTATTCCAGAATTTAATGGCATGTTTACCTTTAACTCCCAAGTAGAGAATTACGATGGCTTAATGCTTATATCTGCAAAAATCAATTTTATAAAAGGAATCGGTCTTGTAATAAAAAGATTATTTGATTTATTCATTTCAATAACTGCTATTTTTTTAATTATACCTATTATGCTATTTGTTTGGGCAAAAACTGATAAAGAAGAAAGAAAGTATGGATTATTTTTTTTTCAAGAAAGAATTGGAAAAAATGGAGAAAAAATTGTTATTTATAAATTTAGAAGTATGGTATCAAATGCTGATGAAATATTAGAAGAAATGATTAGAACTAATAAAAACATAAAAGAAGAATATGAAAAAAATAAAAAAATAAAAAATGATCCAAGGGTAACTAAAATAGGAAAATTTTTAAGGAGAACATCTTTAGATGAATTCCCGCAGTTCATAAATGTATTTAAAGGTGAAATGTCTTTTATAGGACCAAGACCATATTTACCTAAAGAAAAAAGTGATATGAGAGAATATTATGAAAAAATAATAAAATCAAAGCCTGGAATAACTGGGATGTGGCAGACACACGGAAGAAGTGAAATCGGATTTGAAGAAAGATTGGTATTAGATGAGTATTACTATAGAAATTGGTCTTTATGGTTAGATATGATAATATTTGTGAAAACTATTGAAAATGTTATTTCAAGAAAAGGTGCTTATTAATGGAAAATAAACAAATACTTTCAGTAATTGTTCCCATTCATAATGGAGAAAAATATCTTGAAAAATTAGTAAAAAAATTAAAAAAACAAGAAGGAAATTTCATTTTAGAGTTGATAGCATTGGTAAGTTTATCTAAAGATGAAAGTTTAAACAAATCTAAGGAATTATTTGATAAAGTTCTGGAAATTAAAAATTTTAATCATGCAAAAACAAGACATGATGGAGCATTAATAGCATCAGGAGATGTATTAATTTTTATTACTCAGGATATATTTCCATTTGATAATTATTGGTTAAACAATCTTATTCAACCTTTAAATGATGATATAATAGCCTCTTTTTCGAAACAAATTGCTTATAAGGATCATTCAGAAATAGAAAAAATTATAAGGAATTTTAATTACCCAGATAAAGATAGAATATGTAATAATGAAAACAAAAATTTAAATGGAAGAAGAAATATATTCTATAGTGATGCGTCATCAGCAATTCTAAAAAACGAATTTTTTAAATTAGGTGGATATAATTTTGAAGTTCCAACCTGTGAAGATGTTTATTTAGCACATAAAATAATAGATAGTGGGAAATCTTTTATTTATATTTCAAAAAGTGTAATATTACATTCTCATAAGCTTTCTATAATAAAAACATACAAAAGGTATAAAGAAATTGGCATGTTTGAAAAAATGTTTAAAAATAAAATAGATTTTAGTAAAACTGAAAGCGAAGGAATAAAAATATTGTTTTATTTAATGAAAACATTAATAAAAAAATTCAAATTTAGAGAATTATTATATTTGCCATTTGATTTTGGAGCAAGGTGGATAGGGTATAGGGTTGGAAAAATATAATGGAAGAATCAACACTTGATTCAAAGAGGGAGGTATGTATTCGATAAATAAGTTATAACTAAATATTTATCGTAAAAATTTATGATTATTGATATTTTATTATCTACATATAATGGAGAAAAGTACATCCATAATTTAATTGATTCAATAATTAATCAAAGTTATACTGAATGGAGATTATACATTCGAGATGATGGTTCCATAGATGATACTTCCAATATATTAAATTGGTATAAAGAAAAATATTTATTAAAAATTAAAATTATAGAAGATAATCTAGGTAATATCGGACCATCAAAAAGCTTTATGGAATTAATTAAATATTCAAATGCTGACTATTTCATGTTTTGTGATCAAGATGATGTTTGGTTTACAAATAAAATAAAAATTACATTAGATAAAATGTTAGCTGTTAAACAAAATAATGAAGGCATCCCTATAATAATTCATACAGATTTGACAGTAGTGGATAGTGAATTAAATATTATTTCAAAATCATTTTGGAAATATCAAAATAAAAATCCCAATATAAAAAATTATAGGCGACTTATTGTTGAAAATAATATCACTGGATGTACAATGATGCTCTCAAAAGAAATAAAAAAATATATAAATTTAGAAAAAAATGATTTTATATTAATGCATGACTGGTTTACCACAATTTTAGCTGCATATTATGGAGTGATAGATTATGTAGATACATCGACCATTTTTTATAGACAACATAATGATAATGTTTTGGGTGCAAAATCAATTTTGAGCAAAATTAAAAATTATAGGTTTAATTTGTTTCGTTTTATAAAAGAAAGAAAAAATAATTATGATAAATATACACTTCAGAGTAATGTTTTATATAAAGTTACAAAAGAAGATAAAATTTTAAAATTTTGCCAAATTAGTAGAAGAAACATCATATATAAAATGTTTTGGTGCATAAAATATGGGTTTTATAAACATTCTTTCATAGGAAATATCATTTTTTTTATTTTTTATAGTAATCATAATGAATTTAAGAATTAAAAATGATTTGAGAACCAATTTTAAATAATTTTTTATAAAAATAAAAAAAAATTGATTAACTTATGCATTTTAAAAAAATTTTGAAACTAATGAATAGTTAATGTTTTTTACTATCTCATTATCATTTAATTTTTTAAAGAAGGTTATTATGAAACTAGTATATAAAATAAATACAAACTTAAATCCTTTTTATTTTTATGCAATAATTTGGATTCTGGTGTTATTGCTTTATAAATTAGAAATTTCAAAATTATATCCTAAACTTTCAAATGATCTTATAATTTTTCTTTTAATATCATTATTTTTATATATTATTGCTGGGATAGTATTTAAAAAAAAATTTAAAGGAAAATTAATAAAAAATGAGATCATAAAAAAGAGATTTTTGAAAATATATATATTAATAATTTTTTTATGGATTATAAATTTTATTTATGTTGGTGCAATACCATTATTTGAAATTTTAAAAAAATCAAATTTTTCATATAAAAATTTTAAAGGAATAAAAACCATATATGTTTTTTTGGTCACATATACAAATTATTTATCAATCTATTCTTTTTATAATTATTTGCTCTGCAAACGAAAAATAAATTTGATTTTTTCTATCATTGGAGTATTTATATATCTACTTGTTTATTCTAGATCGGGGATTTTATTTTTATTAATGAATTATTTTATTATTTTTTTAATATTAAACAAAAAAATAAAGAATTATATTATAATCGGAATAATTGGAGGAATAACATTATATTCATTTGGTATACTTGGAAATATTAGACATTATTATAAATGGAATGATACTAGTATGATAAAAAAAATTAGTAAGATAGAAATATACCAGAATAATTTTGATCCATTTATTTGGAGTTATGTATATATAACTTCACCATTGGGAAATTTACAATATAATATTAATTATTCGAGGCCATCATATAATATTAAAAAATTTATCAGTGAAAATTTGTTATTAGATGCCATTAATAAAAGGATTTCTGATGGAAAAACGCCGGTAAAACTTATGGTTGAAAATTTAACAGTATCAACTATGTATATATCTTCATATTTAACTTTAGGTATGCATGGAATGTATATAATTTCATTACTTTATTTATCATTTAATATTATATATATATTTATAACAAAAAATTCCAATATTTTTTTGGTTGGAATATCTTTATTATGTGTTCTAAATATTTTTTCTATTTTTGATAATTCATATATATTTTCTGGGTTTAGTTTTTCTTTAATATATCCATTAGCAAATATATTTATAAAATATATAAAAAAATTTTCTATCAAAAGAAAATAATTCATTACATGTTTTACTATAATAAATGAAATAAAAATATAAATAAAGGGGTCACCTGTGTTATTGAAAGATAAAAACGTAATAACAAATTTTATTTATTTGTGTATATTACAAATATCAAATTATGTAATACCTTTTTTAATAGATCCATATTTAATAAGAACATTAACTATTGAAAATTACGGAAAAATTTCTTTTGGTTTAGTATTCATAATGTATCTTGTTATGATAATTGAATATGGTTTTAATTTATCTGCCACCAGAGAAATTTCGATATATCAAAATAATAATAAAAAGATTTCAGAAATTTTTTTTTCAGTAATATCAGCAAAATTTATTTTAATGATTTTTACGATATTGATTTTATTTTTAATTTTATATGTTTTTAAACTAGCAAAATTTTCTCAAGAAAAAAAGATGTTTATTTATTATACACCAATGTTACTGGGTTATACATTTTTTCCAGTCTGGTTATTTCAGGGAATGGAAAAAATGAAGTATATAACATATTATAATATTGGTATCAAACTTTTTAGTTGTTTGTGTATATTTCTGATTGTAAAAAGAGACGTACAGTATGAAATAGTTGCCTTGATTAGAGGATTAAGTTTTTTAATTATGGGATTATTATCTTTTTTTATATCAATAAAAAAATTTAGAATAAAATTTTCATTTTATAGTATAAGTTTTTATAAAGTTATAAAGAGATTGAATCAAGGAAAATATATTTTTTTTTCAACCGTTGTCGTGAGCTTTTATAGAATGGTTCCGGCAATTTATGTTGGTATAAAATTTAGCTATGTGGAAGCAGGTTATTATATTTTAGCTGATAAGTTGATTCGTACAGGTTGCAATTTACTAGAACCAATAAAACAAGCAATTTATCCATATTTTTCCAAAAATTTAATGAATAATAGAGATAATGTAATAGAAGAAGCAAAATATATTATTAAAATTTTTGCATTATTAATTGCAATCGGTTCTATAATTATTTGGTTTTTAATTCCAACAATTATAAAAATTTTTACAGGAAATATTAATCTTGAAACACAAAAACTATTGAGAATATTTTTATTTATACCATTATTTACCAGCATTGCTGGTGTATTGGGAACTCAATTAATGTTAAATTTAAATTTGCAAAAAGAGTTCTTTTTCATATTAGTTTTTTCTGGAATTCTTAGTATCATACTACTAATAGCATTTTCCTTTCTTTTTTCTATAAATGGAGTGGCAATAACAGTTACTTTTATAGAGTTTCTTGTTATGGTCTTAATGTATGTAGTATTAAAAAAGAAGGAGTTTTTATAAAATGGTTGAAAATAGTAAATTAAAAGAAGAAAAAATATTCGATATTTTGAAAACATTAATTTTAAATGCAAATATTTTTAAAAACTTAAAATGTATTGGAATTATGGGAAGCATTGGTAGAAAAGAAAAAAGTATTTTAATTTCTAATTTAAATGATGTAGATTTTTTTGTAATTGCCGATGAAGCGGATCAAAATAAAAAAATCGAATTAGAAAAAAAATTAAATGATTTTTTGGGGACTACATATACAGACATCTTGTTTGTTACTTTAAATAAAATTAAAAATATTTATAAAAG
>JAITPM010000034.1 GCA_031289425.1 Fusobacteriaceae bacterium | reverse complement strand
ATTTTGGTACCAAAAATATTATGTCATAAAATACCAAAAATTGGATATTTTTTTAATACAACCTAATATCTGCCATTTCTTAAAAAATCAGCCTATTTTTTTATAATTATTTTTCAGATTTTTTTACAAGATTTTTTTAAAAATTATTTTTCAACCATACCTTGCATTAATTAAATGTATCCGTTCACCAGCAAAAAATAAAGATTGGCCGCAGTGACTCTATTTTCTATTTTTTTTGTTATTTCTATATTTTTACTATTTATCTTACTTTTTTATTTTTTTAATTGTTTTTATATATATTACGGTTATGATTATAGCTTTAAAATGCGTATAATTAGGCTATAGCAAGATATTAAATTGTTATACAATTTTTTACGTCTAAAATAACGTATTGATAAATAGATATTATCTTGATTGGTATTTTTATTTGTAAAATAGTATATTTAAAGTGTATAGGTGATTTTAGAGCGGATTCATAGTTTAAGGAGGTATAAGAAAGAATAATCCTGGATTATAGAAAAAAAATAAAACCAATAAAAGTTTAGCTGGCTTTTGCAATAAGAGACGGAGTAGGCTGGTTATTACAATATGCGTTAAGGGAAAATTTAATAAACTCAAAAAGCGATTTTTTCTGTTTATCACAAGTTGCCTTTGTTGTCCAAAGTCTCTCACGGAATGTCCTTCCTGCTTCAGATCTGGTTCCTTGAGTTATACTTCTTAAAATAACAACAAAGCGCAAAGTTGACTCAGTTTGATTGTTAGTTGGCTTAAGCTCTGGGTAGTCAATAAAGTTGAAATATTCTTTGTTAAAATTAAGGAATCTTTTAGCCATATTCATAGCTTCTTTATGGTCTGGACAGTCAAGAGCATGTTCTATCATTTCAATTGCACATCGTCGCAGTTGATCTTGAATTTGATTAAATAATATTGGATCAAGCTCAATATCTACCTCGTTTCTTAAATATATTAAATGGAAAAGATTGGATAAATCTTCAAGTAGTCGTTTTCCATACAGACTAACCTCTTTATTTGGATGATCTTTAAGATTATTGAAGTCGCGCTTAATGTGGGAAAAACAAAACTGAATTATAGCTTTAGTTTCTCTTGCAAGTTTTTGATAAATTGTAGCAAAGTCGCATTCGAGACCTCCCGTGTAATTGGGACCTAAAAGGTCAATCAAATCGGCGTATGCTGCACTAACTGTTATTTTAAAAAATCCAAATTCATCGTTTTGAATACAATTAACTGCTCCATGCTTGCCATTTTCTTTGTGACCTGTGGCGTCAGAACCTAAGTAAGGTTCTGTTGGAATTTTGTTTCGTATTTCGTTATAGGCTGAATCCAAGGCTGAACTAACTTTTCCGGTTAGAATTTGACTAATAGTCCCTCTAGAAACATGACAACCAAAGGCTTCAAGCACTTTCACTATTCCAGAGATAGTTACATTGTGAGCAGTTAACATGGCTATAAGAGCCGAAAGGTTATTGCCAATTAAACCTTCTTTTTTTATTTCTTCTGGTATGCTGACCATATGAATTTTGCCGCACTTTGGGCATTTATAGGCAACAGCAGTATGGCGAATCTTCACAATAACGATGGGAGGGGTATCAAACTGGTCAAAAGTCTTGTTTTTTTCTGGAAAAGGCTCTAAAGTGCCACCACAAGCACAATCTAAAGAGTCAAGTTTATGTAATACATGTTTGTCGACTTCTTTATCGGAAAATTTTGCTCTATGGTTTGGAATATGACCCTTTTTGGCTCCTGGACGACCTTTTGTGTTATCTTTCTTCTTATTTTCTTTGTCTTTCTTTTTTTTCCTATCTATGTGGAGTTTGTCCTTGGAACTAGGAATAGAAGAATTTGTAGAATCTTTATTAGCTTTGTGAAGAGCTTCCTTTAATTTAACCGTTTCTAGCTCTATTTTATTTTTTTCTTCTTCTAAGTTATTAGCGACATCTAAAAAAATTGCCTCATTAAGCTTTAAATCCTCTATCTGAGATTCCATAGCTGAGTAGGTAGCCTTAATCGTACCATTTTCATTTTTCAGAGTAGCATTTTCATTTTTCAGAGTTGTATTTTCAGTATCTTTAGCTTCTTCTTTATCTTTATACTCTTTTAAAAGATTTTGAAGATGGGCAACTTGGTCTATTAAGGCTTTCTTTTCATCGTCATTAGTTAGGTCTTTGAGTTTATAGCCTTCTAAAAGGTTTTTAAGATCGGAATTTATTAATTTTAAAGCAGCATTCTCATGTAACATTTCATTAAAATATTTTTGATAAACTGTTTCAAACTTTATTGAAGGTGATAATTTAAAAATAGCTTCATTTATGACGGATATTCTCTGTGATTCATTGGGATAAATAGTATTAAGACAGATATCAAGGGTGTAAATTAGTGATGATATATCTAGAGTGCTTAAAATATCAGCACTAAAATCTTGATTATCAGATTTGAAGGTGTTAAGTAAGCTCATAAATATAAATTAATATATTATATTTATTTTGTCAACCCCATTAAAAAATTTTTTTGGTGGCCTTTTCTAGGAATTTTAAAGTTGGTGAACGGTTACCTTTCACTGCAGTAGAAGAATCGTTATCTATATTAAAAGACTCTTTTTTGTATAGCTTTTCCATTTATAATAAATGTACTAATAATTTGTTTGGAATCATTAAGTTCTTGAATCATTGTA
>JAITPM010000028.1 GCA_031289425.1 Fusobacteriaceae bacterium | reverse complement strand
CTATCTCCGAATAATTCATAGAATAACGTGTAAAATTTGATGTTGTAATATAATTAATCATCTTGCATCTTTATATGGAGATCTGGAATTTTTTCCAAAGTTCGCTTTTCTAAAATGTTTTTTGCGTTTATATATATTTCCGTAACTCTGGTATCTGAATGTCCAAGGAAATCTCTAATTTCGATCAGGTCAGCACCATTCAGAGAAAGCTCAGTAGCGATAGAATGCCTAATATTATGAGGGCTTATATTCTTGCCTATAAGTTTTCCCATGTCTTGAATGATATCATAGAGAGCTCTATAAGAGAGTTTGGTATTGTTCACGACCGAGCTCGAAAAGACAAAAGTATCTTCCAGTTGCTTATCCGCAAGAGAATATAAATTATGTATAAAATTTTTATATTCATAAAGTATTTTGACTAGATCATCATGGACTGGTTTATATTGTTCACGTCCACTCTTAGTCTTTTCTAATTTCATAAAATAATTGTTATCTCTCTCTGTTATATGTCTAAATTGTAAATCCAATAATTCTTGACTTCTCATTCCAGAATAAAACAAAGTATAAAATATTGTGATATTTCTATAAGACTTAAAGTTATTAACTGTATAAAGTCCGATAATTTTTTTTATATCATCAAATGAAAGTTTTAATATATGGTCTAGGTTCCTTGCGACTTTAAACAATTTAATTTTCTTAAAAGGGTTATCGTAACCATAATTTTCCAATTCCTTATATAAAGATTTCATAGCAGACAAAATTTTATTAATCGAAGTTTTTTTTAAAGCTCTATCGTCAATTAAATATACAATATAATCATTTACATCATCTTCAGTAACACCAGTCATCAAAGAAATCAACTCATCTCCCTTTATGTTTGCATCACCTTCATAGATAAAATTTAAAAATTTCTTTAAATAAAATTGATAGTCTTCAAGAGTTTTTGGAGATTTATATGCCTCAAAAATATTCCTGCCTGTAGACCTATTAGTCCTTTTTTTTCTAGGAATAGTCAAGCTATTACTATCTTTTATTTTAATATTCATATTATAACACCTCTAAAAAAATTATCGGACTTTTTTATACCTATAGAAAAAAATCCTTGAAAAATAAATTATTTAATGTATAATTCTATGTAAAGGGAGGTACATATGATAGATTTTAATTTAATTAATCTCATGATAGAAAATATTGAAAATAGTTTCATTCCCCCAGAACATACTTTTAACTCTTACGCAATAGAATTTTTTAATCAAGTAAAATTAATTCCATTCTCAAAATATCTGCTATCAATAGGTAAAACTAAACGATTACCTAAGATAATGTATTTTAAAAAAGCCGGCGAACTGCTTTCAGCAAGTTCTTATGATCAAGAAATTAAATCATATCTAAAAAGAAATAATTATGACAACCCGCCTGAATTAAATTTTAAATCAATCTTGTTGCTCAGAAAAACTAATTATCTATCTAATTGGAGAAAAATCATAAGCTTTTTTGATGGTAAAGGTTCAATAGAAGAAATTAATAGACTAAATAGGCTGAGCATCTTACCTCAAGAACTAGAATTGTTGGAATATCACATAAAGAAATTATTAAACATAAACGATAATGAATTAAAATGGTTATTGACAAAATATGCAATAATAAAAAGTGATAAAAAACTTTTAAAATCGTTTCAAAAAGTTTTAGGAAATTTTGAAAATGAAAATGAATGAATTCTTGAGCATTGACTTCCGCTAAATATTAAGTTCTACATAATTATACTATATTTTATGACCAATTAAAAGCTAAATATTTTCTGATAAAACGATCATTAGGGAATTCTTAAAAAAATCTGATATATTTCATCGGATTTTTTTATTTATATATATATACATAATACAACAAACTATTTTGTTATAAATAAGCTCCTTCATATTATTTCCATATCAAAATATTTATTTTTTTATTATAGTTTTGAAAATGAAAGGACAAACATGTCTTTTATTCCCAAAATTTTCGTGTAGGATATATTTTAAAACTATAAATTTATATAATCTTAAAATAAAATTATGTATATGTATAAAAATAATGAAAATCATATAAAAATTTTTTTAATTATCATATAGTACGATAATTTATAAATAAATGTATAATTTTATAATAATACTTAAGATAATCAATATTTTTATATAAAAAACTTTGCAAATTGAATTTAATTTTTAGTTTATAATAAAAAATTTTGAATATCTAATTTTTACCTTACAGAAGTAATAATTTTCTTAAGTGTATATTAACAGAAATAAAAATAAATATTAAATAAAAAAATTAAAATTTTTTATATTTTTGTCCGTATACATTTATAAAACAGAAATTTTACTTTTAAAAATAATTATCGGACTATTTAAAACTTTAAAAAAAATACTTTGATATGTATATGTACAATAATAAATTTTTATATATTATAATAATTATCGGACTATTTAAAAATATATTTAATTCTCAAAACATGTATACGTTCAATAATAAATTATATGTTAAACCCAGATGTAAATAATTTTTTATATAAGAGAAAATAGACAATTAAAAATTAAAATTGTCTATTTCCATTAGGAGGGTATTTTATATCATATAATAAATTATATGCTAAATAGGTGTATCTATATTTTTCTGCTCTATCCAATTTTCTTTTATACCATAAAGACTATCAGGATTTTTGTATAATTCTAACGCAGTAAGCCCCAAAAGTTTGGAAGCTAATATAAGAGTATCGAATCCTTTATCAGATGCCGCAGCATTTGTAAATTCAATAGTATGTCCGGTAAGAGATGCATCACCTATAGCAAGATGTGGATGTATAACAGGAATAACATGGCTCACATTAGATGCATCTGTAGATCCTATACTTTTTGATCCATTGCTATAAATTTTTTCAGAAGTTAATTTTTCATATATTCGGCCGAATAATTCATCGAATTTGGGTGTTAAAATAAAATGATCTACTCTATTTTGAAAATATGTAAGTTTTGATTTAGTCCCAAAAGTTTGATCTATGCCGGGTAAAATATTTTTCGATATTATCTCTACAGCCTCTTTGCTTTCGTAGGAAGTTTTTGCACGTAGATAAAATCTTGCTCTAGCATAATCCGGTATCACATTGGGAGCTTTACCTCCATCTAATATAACCCCATGAATATTTAAATCCTTAAATTTTGACAACTGATAACTATGCAATACATTATAAAAATGTATCAAAGCATGAAGTGCATTTATTCCTTGTTCCGGTGCACTGGCCGCATGAGCCGTCTTCCCAAAAAATTCTATATCTATCGGCTCAACACTTATAGTATTCGGTGTCGTGAAATTTCCATTACCCGGATGAAACATCAATGCAGCATCAATCTCATTAAATAATCCTTTATTCACATAAGTGGCCTTTGCACTTCCATTGTCGCCACCTTCTTCTGAAGGTGTCCCGAACACATAGACTTCTCCGCCCAATTCTTCTATGAGGTAACCGATTCCAATCCCGGCACCTACACTGGCAACTCCTATTAAGTTATGTCCACATCCATGTCCTATCGTCGGTAATGCATCATATTCAGCTAAGAATGCTATCTTTGGCCCAGGTTTTGATGAGCTTTTTTTAGCAATAAATCCAGTTTTATGCGAAGCAACCCCATACTCTATTATAAAATTATTATCTTCTAATACTTTTCCTAAAGTTTTTTGAGCAAAAAATTCTTGATTTCCAATTTCCGGATTACTATGAATTTCTTTTGATGCTGTTATTAATTGAATTTTATTTTCATCAATAAATTCAACTAACCTAATATTTTCTGCTTTACTCATAATTTTCACTCCTATTTTATAATATTTTTTATAATATATATATTTATAAAAAAAAATACTTTAGAAAATTCCAAAGTATTTTTGATATTTTTAATAATAAATTTTTAAATTATTATAATCTATCAATTCATAGTTCAAAAAACTTTTTCAATTCTTCTAGTTTATTTCTATAGATATACAAAACAAATGATAAGCATACACATGCACATCATACACACTATATCTGTTAAAACAAAACTAGAAAATTTTTTCGACATATAAATTACTCCTATAAAGTTAATTTACTAACTATACAATTTTTTCTGAAATAAAGCAAATATAATTTTTATATGTTATACATATAATAAATATATAATTAAAACATAAAATAATTATCGGACTTTATACCTTATCGCATTTGCAAAGGCATCAATATATATCTGTAATTTTGATTATCAGTTTCGATTATTTCAAACATAGACGCTGCATTTTTACCCATTACAATAGGATTATCGCTAATGTTGTCCAAATATTCAGAGAAAAATTTGCAGTTTAATGAAGCTTTGAAATCTTCTCCATCCTTTAACATATTTAATTTTTGATTAATTTTGGCTCTGCCGGAAACAGCATTTATAACAGCAGTCTTTCCTCTAAAATCAAACACAGCACCAAATTTCGAATCTACACTTGTTCTAGCAACAGTTATAACACGTCTCAATGCACCTTTTAATTCATCTCTGTTAAATTCCATACGTTTATCATGCTTAGCGTTCTCAAGTATATATCTGTAATCAGGAAATGGCATTGCAATTGTTTTGCTCGTAAAATAAGCATTTTCCCATATTACCAATAATAAATCACCTAAAAATCCGATTTGTACGTCGTTACCATAATCTTTTAACATCTTACATATAATATTTACAGAATCCATCGGTATCGAGATTTCTCTCTCTATTTCTGAGGTAATAGGTTCTTTTAAATATAATAATCTATATGAATCAGTAGAAACTAACGCAAGCTCATCTGATTTTAATACCATTCTAAGACAATTTATTGCGGGGTTATCAACAGATTGAGATGCAGCAAATTTTGTTTTTTCAAAATATTTCACTAAACTTCCACCTTTTATAGTAAAAGCAATATTCCCTTTAGGCTCAGCAATAAGAGGAAATGTTTCGTTAAATAATGTGGAAAAAACAGCATTCTGAACTCTGATAGAACTTTCTTCCAATAAAAATTCCACAGTTTCTTCGTCTAACAATTTTGCATATTCTAACAATAAAGCCGGTTTTATAACAATACTCCCACTTTCATCTACTATGCCATTGGTCTTTCTTATTAGTTCAACTTCTAGATTAGTACCAATAAAAGTAATAGTCTCACCCTCAGCTTTGATTTGAAGACCGGAAACTATAGGTTTAATTTGATTTTCTCTCAAAATACTAGAAAATTCTGTAAGTATCTCTATTAATTCCTCTCTTTTTATAGAAAATTTCATTTATTCCTCCTTAGATAGTATTATATACTTTATTAATTTTTATAACATATTTTTATAGCATTATTTCTTGCCAATACTTATTTTGTATTTCTAAAGTATCGTATATATCACGTAAAATTTGAGCTTTGTTAATTTCCTCAATAGTAAATTCAGGTTCAGTCTTCATCAATTCCTCTGCCGGAACATTTATAGAAGGGCAATTCAAATAATCAGCTATAATAGCATATATTTCAGGTCTATGAATAAATTCTATAAATTTGTGGGCTGCATCTTTATGTGGAGCAGTCTTTAATAAAACAAAGGAATCTATACAAGCTACAGCTCCAGTCGTTGGAAGAATGAATTTTGTATTTTCTTTCATTTCATCATCAATTTCTCTGGAAATATTATCTATATATCCATGCACCACCCAAAATTCACCAGTTGCAAATCCTTTTCCGAAAGACTCAGAGTCAAATTTCGCTATATTCTTTTTCCAAGCCTTTACTCTCTCCGCCGCCTTAGCAATAGCACTCTCTTCTTTAGTGGTTTGTAAATTCCCGTCCATTGCAAGTGCCGCTGTCATTACTTCCCGCATATCATCAAGCAAAGTCATTCTGCCGCGTAAATCTTCTCTTTCGAAAATAGTGAAATCAGTGGGGTAGTCATGCACATATTTCGTATTTATCGCAATTACAGTAGGATTTATAACATATGGAATTCCATAATCATTATTTGGATCAAACTCCTGTAATTTATTTAAGATCTCGCCATTTATATTCTTAAATGTAGAAATCTTGGATTTATCCAATTTTTCGAGCATATTTTCTTTCATCATTATTTCATAATAGTCAGCAGAAGGAATAACTAAATCATATCCATCTCCACCAGCTTTCAATTTTGTAAATAGTTCTTCATTAGTAGAATAGGTATCTTCTACGATTTTTATACCAGTTTCTTTTTCAAACTGATCATAAACTTCCGTTGGTATATACTCGGCCCAATTATAAATATACAGGGTCTTATCTTCCGATTTTTTTTCTTGACATGATACCAAACTAATAATTAATAAACCAACCAATAAAATTTTTTTTAACATTCTCACTCCTCTTCTGAAAATATATTTTGATCTGTAAAATTAATAAATAAAAAAAATTGAACAATATCTTTATACATTTTTTATAAAATATCACAACATATTATATTACATTTATTTATCAATGTAAATATTAAATTAAAAAAACAAAATATCTACCCCATACATTACCATGCATTTAAAAATATATTTTGCATTTTGTATTTTTTTATTATATACTATTATAGTAATTTGAATATAGTAATTTTGATATAATAATTTAAATAGAGTAATTTGAAATATTGATGGTGAATCATGGAATTTATATATAGTTCAGAAAATAATTTCATAAAGAAAATTAAAAGATTAAAATTAAAAAAATGGCGTGATATAGATAGACTTTTCATTGCAGAAGGTATAAAATTTCTAGATTTTGATATTCTTCCAAATGCTGTTATATTATTGGAAAATGTCAGTTTTTCAGAAAAATATAACTATAAACTTAATAATTTACAATGTAAAAAAATAACTGTACCTATAAAAATCTTTTCTCAATTAACGACTCAGAAAAATTCTCAAGGTATATTATTTGTTTATAATTATATAAACGAAAAATTATCGGATTATTCTGATAATATCGTCATCTTGGATAAAATATCTGATCCTGGAAACTTGGGTACTATTATAAGATTAATAGATGCAGTAGGATATAAAGACATTATTTTGACTAATAATTGTGTCGACATATTTAATGAAAAGGTCGTAAGAAGCTCTATGGGATCTATTCTGAATATAAACTATACTATTATGAATCCTGAAAAAATACTTGAACTTTTAAAAAATAATTATTATAAAATTTTGGCTACAAATATTAACAAAAACTCAGTATCATACGAAAAAATGCAATTAGAAACAAAAAATGCTTTCATATTTGGCAATGAAGGCGATGGCGTATCAGATATTTTTTTAGAAAATTGTGATGAAAACATAATTATTCCTATTTATGGTATGGCAGAATCTCTAAACGTTTCAGTGGCTTGCGGAATAATTTTGTATAAATCGAAAGAATTACAATTTAAAAATAATAAAGGAGGATCCAATTGAAAAAACAATTTCAAATGCTTTTTGGAATAATTTTGGCGATTATTCTAATTGGTTGTAGTGGCGGTAGCAGAAGGACGGCTTCGAATGAAAAAATTTCTCAATATTTTACAATGCAAGAGGCAATCAATAGTGATTATGCAAATAAACATCACATAGATAATTATCCTAAAAATTCATTGCATAAAAAAAATATTATAGAAACAGCCAAAAGAATGGATAAAGTAAGAAACCTTTTAGGAAGACCTATAAGAGTAAGCAGTTGGTATAGATCTCCTAAGGTGAATAATGCAATAGGTGGCAGTGATTCTTCTGCTCATCAAGATGGATTAGCCGTAGACTTTTATCTAAAAAAAGGTCAGGTCAAAAAGGAATTTAATAAAATAAAAAATTCTTCTCTTTCATACGATCAGCTTATATTCTATCCACGAGGTAATAGGGCTCATATTGGGTTTAGAAAGGGTGGAAAAAATGAAAGAAGACAAGTGATGCAAAGCAGAAAAAGATAAATATAAAAAGATAATTTAGCGGGGTGATAAAAAATTGTATAAAAACAGGAAAAAAATGTTCCTTGTATTTTTTGTTTATATTATACTCTTACCTCTATATTTAAATGCATATGAAGAAAAAAGTTATTTCGATAAATATGGAAACCCAAGTGTTTTTAGTGGTTACCTCTCTGATTATGAAGGGGATAGCAATCTAAAAATAGATAATGAAACCTATAAAGCGACTGGTGCAGATGAAAGGATAAAATCAATTATTCTACATTATACTGCTACTGATGATGAAGTCGGAAAACGTTCTCTCGTATTTGGAGATGTGAGTTCTCACTATTTAATTACTTCTCTGGCTGATGATCCGATATATTCGTTGGTCGAGCCAAATGGCCGTTCATGGCATGCAGGACTAAGTTCTTTCTACGGAAGAGAAAATCTAAATGATACATCTATCGGAATCGAGATAGTAAATATGGGCATGGAAAAAGTAGCAAATAGTCCTCCTATAAGTGTGTTTTTTAGACCAATCGAAGAATATATTCCATATTCTGACCATCAAATAAAAAAAGTAGCATATTTACTCACAAATTTGATAAATCAATATGGCATTGACCCAAAGTTTATTCTTGGGCACTCTGATATAGCTCCAAGTAGAAAATTTGACCCAGGTCCAAAATTCCCTTGGGAATTCCTTTACAGAGAATATAATATAGGTGCCTGGTATAATGAAAAAGATAAGGTTGAATTCTTAAAAAAGTATAGTGATGAAGAATTTGCACTAGTATCCCCAAAAGAAATCAAAATAGAGCTTTTTAAATACGGCTACAACATAAACCTTAATGACCAATGGGATGAAAGTAGCAAAAGAGTATTATATGCCTTTCAATGCCATTTTAACCCGGATAATATCACGGGAGAAATAGATAAGGAAACCTATGCAATCTTACTAGCATTAAATAAAAAATATTCTACACGGAAGGTTCCAGATTCTATAAAATGATAAAATTTCAATTGTTTGCTGGAGTGGCGGAATGGTAGACGCACAAGGTTGAGGGCCTTGGTGACATAGTCAGTGAGAGTTCAAGTCTCTTCTCCAGCACCAAATACAAAATTTAAGACTTTAATATAAAAAGGCAAACTAGACTAGTTTGCCTTTTAGCTTCTATTTTAAAATTCTATATATTATCTTTTTCAAGTACTTCTATATTTCCTCTACTAACTATATTTTTTATATATCCATCCTCTATGACAACAATCCTATCAGAAATTTGATTAATAAACTTCATTTCATGGCTTACTATAAGGATTGTGAGATTCTGAGTATTTCTAACATCTTCTATTACACTCAAGACTTCTTGCACCATGTCAGGGTCAAGAGCAGAAGTAGGCTCATCAAATAACAAAACCGTAGGTTTACGAGCTAGTGCCCTTGCTATAGCTACTCTTTGCTTTTGTCCACCCGATAAGGCCTTAGGGTAATAATTAGCTCTATCTTGCAGTCCAACTTTTATTAAAAGCTCCATTGCAATATTATGCGCCTCTTTTTTGGGAATTTTTTCTACTATTACCAAAGATTCCATAATATTTTGTATTGCTGTCTTATGGGGAAATAGATTAAAACTCTGAAAAACCATACCCATCTTATTTTTGGGCGGTGTATCTATAGTACCGGATGTTATGCTTTCAAGTCCAATAATACATCTCAGTAAAGTAGATTTCCCTCCACCAGATTTTCCTATAATTCCAATAGCCTCTCTGGATTTTATATTCAGATTTATACCATTTAAAATAAATTCTTCATCGAATTTTTTATATAAACCTTTTATTTGTATTACATCCATTATATATTCACCTTTTTTTCCAGCTTTTTAAAGAACAACACCACTATAGTAGATAAACACAAATATATTACAGCACATATAACGAAAGGCACAATAGAAAATTCTCTAGCAAAAATTTCCTTAGCATTACGCAATATATCATGCATACTTATTACAGAAATCAGTGAAATATCTTTAATAAGTGAAATCCCTTCATTAGATAATGGAGGCAGAGCTGTAATCAATGCCTGGGGCAAAACTATTCTATACATAGTCTGAGAATAACTCATTCCAAGAACCTTAGCTGCTTCGTATTGCCCCTGATCTATACCCAAAATACTTCCTCTAAAAATCTCGCAAAAATATGCTGCGTAATTTACTATGAAAGTAATACAAGCTGCTACAAAAGGTGATAATACAACCCCAAATACAGGGAATCCATAATATACAAAAAACAATTGCAAAAGTAATGGCGTTCCTCTAAAAACCCAAGTATATACTTGTATAGCACCATTTATAAATTTATATTTTGATACTCTCCCAAGTGAAAACAAAATTCCTAAAGGAATAGAAAAAATCATTGTAATCGCATAGAGTAACCATATTATTTTTAATCCCCTTAAGATATATAAAGTATTGTTTAACATTTATTTTATTCTCCTAACCATTCAACCTCTATTTTTCTAAATGTTCCGTCTGCCTTCATTTCGTCTAATAACTTATCTACTGCTTCTCTAAGAGCCACATCTTCATTTCTGAAAGCTACTCCGTCAACTTCTGCAGCAAATGATTCTTCAGAATACACTAATGTTTGTCTCTTAGCATTATGAAATCTTCCGGCTGTAGCATCCATAACGACAGCATCAAGTCTTCCAGATTCTAGATCTAATAATGCTTCAGCATTTGTACCATATTTACGAAGTTCTTTGAACTTAGCAGATATAGGATGTTTTTCTACAGCGGTCGTTGCACTACTTCCCAATTGAGTCCCAACTACTTTACCTTCAAGCTCAGATATTTTTAAATATTGCTTATCTTTTCTAGAGAAAATAATTTGTCCATCGCTATGATAAGGTTTTGAAAAAGATACTTGCTTTGCTCTTTCTTCTGTAATAGTCATTCCATTCCATACCATATCAATTTTTCCGGCTTTTAATTCTAATATAACTCCATCCCATTCACAAGATTTAAATTCAGCTGTTACTCCAAGTCTTTTAGCTACTTCTTTTGCAAGGTCAATATCAAATCCTACAATTTCACCTTTTTCATCTTTAAATCCCATTGGAGCAAATGTATCATCCAACCCAACAATAAATTTACCGTCTTTTTTTACTTTTTCTAATGAGCCATCAGCTCCAAATGCAGTAACTGCAAAAACAAAAACTAAAAAAAATGCTACTAACCATTTTTTCATACTTTCCTCCTAAATTTAAAATATAAGTTTTATTTTACCACTTTATCGCACTAAATTAGTATAATATATTTTTTCGTAAAAGTCAATATAAAAAATGGACGTAAAAATTTACGTCCATTTTGAACATCCCCGATTCAATTACCAAAGGCAGGATGGTATTATTATAAAATTTGCAAAAATATAAAATTTATGCTGTTTTCGCCGCTTTTGCAACGATAAATTGATAAATAATAAATACCACTGAACATGCTATACCGATAATTGTAGAAATATTTTCAGGTACAATCATCGAAAATCCGATACCAACCAATAAAATTCGCATTATGATTGATATATTGGTTTTGAAAAAGCCAATCATGCCCACAGCCACAGCCCAAAGGCCGACAACTGCCGGAATTACAGCAAGCGCTATTTCCATTACAGTACCAAGACCTAACAGTGCTGGGTTATATACGAAAACAAATGGAATCAAGAAAATGATAAAACTATATTTAAAGGCTTCGATACCCGTTTCCCAAAACGGTGTTTTTGCAACACCTGCAGCCGTATATGCGGCCAAAGCAACGGGTGGTGTAATCATGGATAAATTGGCAAAATAAAAAATAAAGAAATGGGCAACAATCAAAGGTACTCCTATTTTCTTTAATGCCGGAGCCAAAAGAGTAGCTGACATGATATACGCAGCACTTGTAGGCATTCCCATTCCCATGATAATTACCAAAATCATGGCTAAAATCAAAGCCAACCAAAGTCTATTCCCTGCCATTTTTGAAATTTCTTGACTAATAGTCAATCCAAGGCTGGTATAACTAAGTATTCCAACTATAACCCCTGCAACTGCACAAGGTATCGCCACAACAACAGCGGAATTTGCTCCATCGATAAGCGTATCAACCATTTGACGTAAGTTCATTCTGGAGTCTTTTCGGACAGTCGTCAATATCAATAAAGCAATAATCGAATATGTAGAAGCAAGACGTACAGTTTTACCATTGGCAATCAAATAAACCAATAATACAAGCGGAATCAAAAGATAAAAATATTTAATAATCATTTCTTTTAATTTGGTCGTATCAACCGGTTTGGATTTTATATCAAATTTTTTAGCTTGATAGTGCACGATAAAAACAAGAGATAATATATATAAAAATGCGGGTATGATAGCGTAAAGCACAATCGTAAAATACGAGATGCCCACATAATCAGCCATCAGAAAAGCGGCTGCACCCATTACCGGTGGGATAATCTGTCCGCCGGCGCCAGCAATCGCAAGGATAGCGGCTGTAAATTTTGGCTTGAACCCTGACTCTACTACAGAATCATACGTCAATGTGCCCACTGAAGCAACATTGGCAGCGGCACTTCCACTGATCATACCGAATAATCCGCAAGCAACTACCATGGATTTGGCCTCTCCGCCCACCATTTTTCGTGTAATATATTTTGCCAAAGAAATGAAAAGTTTGCCCGCAGGTGTTGCAGATAAAAAAGATCCAAAAATCATAAAGTAAAAGACCGTATCTGCGGATACTCCGGAAGCAGTCCCGATTATACCATTGGTAGAAACGAATTGCAATTCAATCATACTGGAAATATTCATCCCTCGATGCGCCAAAATACCAGGCAATATTTTACCGATAAAACCATATATTACAAATACCAAGCAAACAATTGTCATAGATAGACCAAGCATCCTGCGACATGTTTCAATTAATAAAACGATGAATATCCCGCCTAAAACAAGGTCTATCATAGTCATTTCCGTAATGTAAAGCATTCTGGACATGATACGGGCGGAATCAAAATAAAGAAAAGCACCGCAAATCAATGCCAAAATAGCACAAAGGAAATCGATGATTTTCCCTATTGCTGGATCACTTTTCAAAAGGGGTTTGGATAAAAAAACGATTGAAACCGCAAATCCGATATGGATTCCCCGGAGTCCAATCGTGGAAATGCCCGCCTTGAAACAAGCATAGATCTGGAATGCAACCCAAATCAATGCAATCGTATTTCGAAATAACTTTCGTGTTTGCAAATCAGAAAACATCGGCATGATAATACCCTCCTCGTAAATAAAGAATGTGCTGCAAAAATTTAAAGGAATCTGGAGAGTAAATCTCTTTACCCTCCAGATATGACCTGGCCTATTGAAAGGAAATGTATTTTTTGATCATATTTATTTGATCAAGCCTATTTCACGATAATATTTTTCTGCACCTGGATGCAAAGGGAAACCACCATAAAGATCAGGAGTAGCACAACCTTGGCGATTGAAACTTCCCAATCCAGCATGACCAGTCTTTAAATCTTCTGGATGTTCATAAATTTGTTTAACAATACGGTAAGCAACTTCATCAGGAAGGTTGCTAGTTGTAACTAAATTAGTTGTGATTCCAGCGCAAATTACATCTTTAGTTTGTTTATTAAAGCTGCCAGCAGGCATTGTAGCCACGCTGTATCCGTTACCTTTCAAGAATTCAAATGATTGTTCATCCAATTCACCTATTGTAACATCAGCAGTCGTACAAAGTTCTGTAAAAGCTGGATGGCCTACAGAAATATGTTGCATAAAGAAATCGCATTTACCATCTTGATAAGCTGCAACAATACTTGCGAAGTCAGTATGAGTAACTGAACCTCCCCATTTTATTATATCCTCATAAGAACAACCGATTGATTCTAACACCAAACGAGTAGTATACTCACTCGCAGAACCAGTCTCAGAAGTATAAAGATTGATAGGAAGTTTCTTTTCAGCGATATCACGAATTTTTTCTATTCCAGATCCATTACGAATAGCAATACCAACATACATTTGATCCAAAGTTCCAACCAAACCACGTAATTGAGTAATAGCACCTGTGTCTTTGAAAGCCATGATTCCCTTGTAAGCCCATGCATTTACACAGTTAAAACCAAGACCGATATCGGCTTGACCTTTTTGCAACATTAACATATTGCCTACTCCACCTGAATTTGGCATAACATCAATCGCCAAACCTGTATCGTATGTTTTTACGACACTTGCAAGAGTAGCTCCATACACGTACCAAGAACTACCTACAGCTAAAGTACCAAATTGCCAAGCTTTGTCAATTTTATCCCCAACAGTAAACGTATATACGGGTCCTGCAGGTGTCTTTGTTTCAGTAGCAGCAGCGGCTGGTTTCTTGTCAGATGTACCGCAAGAAGTTAATAAAAGCATCATCATGACGCCCATCATAATAATAATTTTTTTCATTTTTTTCATCGATTTCCTCCAATAAAAAATAGTATGCGTCAACATCATGTCAACATTAGCGTATCCTTAATTTTTCACATCAAAAGTTTTAAACTATAAATGATGTAATATATTTTAATCCTACTAGTAAATTATTACTACTTTTCTTTATTTTTGTCAATCGTTTCTAAAAAGAAATTTTTTTATGTTTGATTTTTTTTGTAAATTCCACTATTAAATGTCAAAAATGAAATTTTGTCTTTTAGACACATACAAAATACGAAATTTTAAATATAATTAATCTCCTTATTTTATCAATCTGCTTATATATTCAATCTCATCTTGTATGTATACACAATCACAATTATTGAAATCATAAAAGTCAATATATCAGATACCGGCATAGAATAAAGTACTCCGTCAAGCCCAAAGAAATAAGGTAACGCCAATGCAAATCCCATGCCGAACACAACTTCGCGAATCATTGAGAGTCCTGTTGAAATAAATGCCAGCCCCAAAGATTGCAAATAAATAAAAGTTGCTTTATTGATACAGGCAAATACTACCATACAAAGATATACCCGAAAAGCTCTTATTCCAAATTCTGTATAATATAGGCTTTCATTCGCTGCGCCAAAGATTTTCAAGAGTTCTCTGGGAAGAAATTCTACAATAAGTAGGGCTACAACTCCGACACTGCCTTCAGCGATAAGCAACCGAGTAAATAACCCTTTGGCTCTATCCTTTCTCCCTGCTCCTATATTATAGCCCACAATAGGAATACATCCGGCTGCCATCCCGACAACTATAGAAATCACTATTTGAAAAAATTTCATTACAATTCCAACCACAGCCATAGGTATCTGAGCATAATTGGCCTGACCAAATACCGGGTTCATTGCACCATATTTATGTATCATATTATTAACAGCTGCCATAGCCATTACAAGAGATATCTGTGAAAGAAAACTGCACATACCTAAAGGTAAAAATTTCTTTATCAATGACTTATCCAGTATAAAGCTTTTTTTAGTTAATTTCACGGCTTTCATATAAAATAAATATCTAATAGCAAGTAATGCAGTCACAACTTGCCCGATAACAGTAGCAACAGCAGCTCCCATCATACCCCACTTGAATATAAAAATAAATATAGGGTCAAGTATAATATTGAGAATAGCACCCACAAGAGTGGAAAACATAGCAAAACCAGGACTTCCATCTGAACGAATAATAGGATTCATCGCCTGTCCAAACATAAAAAAAGGTATACCCACTGATATCCAAAAAAAGTATTCTCTTGATAGTCTGAATGTCTCGTCATTTACAGTTCCGCCGAACATTGTAATGATAGGATTTTGAAATACTAAATATACGGCTGTAAGTATTATACTGCATAAGATGTCAGGACAACTGCATTCCCAACACTTCCGCCGGCCTTATTCTCTTCTTTTGCTCCAAGACTTATACTGACAAAAGCACAACTGCCGTCCCCTATCATTACAGCTATTGCCAGTGCCACCACAGTAAGTGGAAATACCACAGTGTTGGCAGCATTCCCAGAAGAACCTAAATAATCCGCATTAGCTATAAATATCTGATCTACAATATTGTAAAGTGCTCCTACCAAAAGTGAAATAATGCAAGGGATTGCGAATTTTTGCATCAATTTCCCAAGCTTTTCATGCTCAAGAAATGCATTAGCATTTGTTTGTTCCATAATTTACCCTCCTTTAAGGTATAAAAATAAGCGGTGTAATCAACTGGTCCTACGTGATTTACACCGCTCGTTGTTTAAAATATTGATTTATTTATTATTACAAAAAAATAAAAAACGTGTTGTTCACTCAAACCGGACTTACATTCCGCAAAGCGAATTACACGTTTAGCATGTATATTTTATCATTTTTTGAAGATTTTGCAAGGGAATTTTTTTAAAAGAGGTGTTTTTTTGTTTGCAAGTATGCTGCATTTGTTTGTTTTGGTTTAGTGCGTTTAATGGTGTAATGTTCAATTCATTGTATAAATGGCGTTGCGTGCAACGCCTCTACAGTAGGTGGCGTATAATTTCAGCAATTTCAATTTAGAAAAATTTATAATTTACCCAATTTATAGGATTGTTTGCAATATAATTGGATATTGCCTGATAGGATTTGTCGTTAGAAATGATAATTTCGTAATAATTGCGTTGCCATGCAAATTCAAAGCCTAACCGATGTGCATGTTTTGATACGGCAGACTTATATGAACGAATAAATGTCGATAATGTTCTTGATTTGGGTGAAATTGATGCCATGTATTCATTTTTGGGATATATAGCATTTGTTTGTTGTTTGGTCGGTATATGCAAGGGCGTTGCATGCAACGCCTCTACAGTAGGTGGCGCAATATTATTTATTATTTCAATAATGCCGTGGATATGGTTTGGCATTACAATAAATTCGTGCAATGCTATATTATTGGTATGGTTTTTTATTTCATACCAAAAAACATTGGCAATAATTCCAATGTTTGATAAAATCATTTTACCATTAGCAATTTCCCCAAATGGATGAATATTATCTGTAGAGGCGTTGCATGCAACGCCCAAATTTTGCGTACGTATTGTTACAAAATATAAACCTTTTTTTGAATAATCATATCCCTTTAATCGTATAGAACGATGGTAGTATATTTTCGGATTATATTCATTATTATTATTATAATTATTTTTCATACCCCACCCAATTAGACCCATCTTGATTCTTTATTTCTATATTTGATTTACTTTATTTAAAATCATTATAACATAGTTGCAATTTCTATGTCAATTTTTCTTCATTAATGATCAGTACTAAATCCTCATAACAATACTTTCAAAAATTTGATCATACTCACCTTTTTAACAAAATATTTAAAGCAACATTAGTTTTTTCTTAATCTTTTAAAGCATATATTACATATATTAAATCAATATATAATTTATATTACCTTTTTAATAAAATTATAGCAATATTCTAAAAACTGCTATAAAATAATTATTAGGTGCAATTTTACTTTTTATACCCAAAATCTTTTATATAGGAGTTGTTAAATTATGATAATTATCAAAAATGGTACGATTTTAAATGTAGAAAAATCAAAATATGAAACCCTTGATATTTCTATAGAGAATGGAAAAATTATTTCAATCAAAAAAGATATTTCGGCAACAAAAAAAGATATTGTAATTGATGCAAATGAAAAATTTGTTGCTCCAGGATTTATTGAAGCGCATAGCCATTTAGGGTTATGGGGAGACAGTGCCGGAGCTGAAAATATAGATGGAAATGAGACTTCCAATCCGATCACTCCCGATCTACGTGCAATAGACGGTATAGATCCATTCGACAAAGTTTTTGAAGAAGCTTATCAAGGTGGAATCACTGCTGTAGCCGCTGGTCCCGGTAGTGCCAATGTAATCGGAGGGCAATTCGCTGCCATCAAAACCTATGGAAAAAGAATCGATGATATGATTATTAAGGAACCTATCGCTATGAAATGTGCCTTTGGAGAAAATCCAAAGAGAGTTTATGGAAGTAAAAATCTGATGCCAACTACCAGAATGGGTATAGCTGCACTCTTGAGAGAAACTTTGGCCAAAACTAAAGAATATTCAGAAAAATTGGATGCTTCTAAAACAAAACCTGAACTCAAGCCTGCCTATGATGCAAAATTAGAAGCATTAATTCCGGTCATAAAGGGTGAGATACCTTTGAAAGCTCATGCTCATAAGGCAAATGATATTTTTACTGCTATACGTATTGCAAAAGAATTTAATGTAAAATTAACTCTGGATCATGGCACTGATACGATATCAGTAGTCGAAGAATTATCTAAAGAAAATTATCCAATAATAGTCGGCCCAAGTTTGGGGCATAGAACAAAAATAGAATTAAAAAATAAAACCTATGAAACTGTAGGCGTATTAAATAAGGCCGGCATAAAGGTAGCAATCACTACGGACAGTCCGGTCGTTCCATTGCATCATCTGCCACTTTGTGCAGGTCTAGCCGTAAAAGACGGTATGGATAGATGGGAAGCATTAAAAGCAATATCCATTTACCCTGCTGAAATATTAGGTATAGATGATAAAATAGGATCTCTCAAAGAAGGAAAAGATGCAGATATCGTAATATGGAGCAATGATCCATTATTACTTGAATCAAAAGTCCTATATACTATAATAAATGGTGAGATAGTATATAAGAAAGACTAAAAAAAATAATTCAAAAGAAAAAGGGCACATATTTTGCCCTTTTTTAATATAAATAACTTACTGCTTTACACGGTTTTCTATAATCATATTTAGAAATTCTTATACCGGTTTTTTCTGTACTGGCATGTACAACTTTTCCTTCACCTATGTACATGGCAACATGTCCGATTGCATTTCCATTCCTACCATAAAACAATAAATCTCCAGGTTGCATATTTTCAAACTTAATTTCTTTTCCGGATTCAGCCTGCGTCCTTGAAGTTCTAGGAATATTCATTCCAAATTCCTTGAATATAGACATAGTGAACCCTGAACAATCAGTTCCATTTGTTAGGCTGGTTCCGCCGGCTACATAGGGGTTCCCGACAAATTGCAATGCATAAGATACAATTTTTGATCTTTTGGTAGATGTTCTTTTTAAGTTATCATCAAAGTGATATGATAATTTTTCTCCTATATCAATATCAATTTCTTCTGCTTCACTTCTAGATATAGCAGCCAATGTATCTTCAAACTCATCTTTTAACCATTCTTTAACTTCCTCAAGAATAATTTTTTGTTCATTTTCCGCAGAAGTATACTCATCTTTTTTTTCTATTTCGTTTATCTTTTCTTCTATCTTTTCTTCTATCTTTTCTTCTATCTTTTCTTCTATCTTTTCTTCTATCTTTTCATTTTTTATCTTTTCTTTTGCTACATCTAATTTTTTAGTTTCTTCCGTTTGTGATTTCTCTTGTAGTACTATCTTTTCCGGTAAAGACAAGGAAATCGTTGAACTAAACAAAAATAACATAGATGAAATTAATAAAACTTTGAATTTCATTTCACATCTCCTACATTAAAGCACTGGTAATGTTTAAGCACTAAAATCTACAATATTTCAACCTTCTTTATATTTTATATATTAACATTTTATAAAGCTATAGTCAAGAGAGATTACCTAAAAACCGTATTTTAATCCAGTTTTTATTTGCATTTTTCCTATAATAATTCAAAAAAATCGGTATGAAAATCATATAATAAAAAATTCTGTAGAAAAATTCTCAAAAAATTGTTATAATCAGTTGTTCAATGTTATAATTAATATTATAATTATATTATTAAAATAATTAAGAGGAAAATTATGAAAATAAAAAAAATGGTATTCAGTGCATCCATCATAATATTTGTATGTATTACAATATTCGGTGTACTGGTAAAAAATGGCACAATATGGATAACTTCTCCATTTGAATTGATTTATAATGTGAGAGGTGTAGATGTTTCCTCATATCAGGGAGATATAGATTGGAATGTATTATCCAAACAAGGAATAAAATTTGCTTTTATAAAAGCAACTGAAGGCAGTACTTTTATTGATAGATATTTCAAAAACAATTGGGAAAATGCTTGTAAAACCGATCTGAGAATTGGAGCGTATCACTTTTTTAGCTTCGATAGCAGTGGCAAAACTCAAGCACAGAATTTTATAAAAGTAGTATCTATCACTGATAATATGCTTCCTCCCGTAATTGATTTGGAATTTTACGGCGAAAAAGCAAAAAATCCACCTAGTAAAGAGGAAGTAAAAATAATCTTAAATGAATTAATAGAATCCTTGGAATCTTATTATAAAATGAAACCTATTATTTATGCAACAAAATCTTCTTATAAGAAATACATAAAAGGAGACTATAATGGTTATGATATCTGGATAAGAAATCTAATCTTCGTCCCATTTTTAGGTAAAAATAAAGAATGGACTTTTTGGCAGTACTCCAACAGGAAAAAATTAAATGGCTACAATGGAAGTGAAAAATATATTGACCTCAATTTTTTTAATGGAAATATTGAAGAGTTTGAAAACTATAATACTATGAAATAATTTGTTCAATAGCATCTGGAGCTATAGATTAGCTTATTTCCCAAAATATGAAATATATTCTACGTTATATTTACCATTTGGAAATAAATGCTTGTAAAGCTCAACAAAATAATCATCTGTCATACTCGAAATGTAATCTACAACTATTTGATTCGCTTCTTCAGAAAAATAATCTTTATCAATATATTTTTTTCTATTTTTATTTATAAAATCAATATGATGATCAAAGATTAATGAATTGTATTTTTTTAATTTCACATCATCCAAAAGTCTATAATATACTTCTTCAAACATTGGTTTTACACTATTATTATATTTCTCTTTTATTTGAGAATTTTTATATATAAGTTTATTATTTTCTTTTTTATAAGATATCAAACTCTCCAAAATTTCGGGATCCATACTAATATAATCCTTTCCATAACTATTTTCTATTATATTTACAGAAATATTATTTATCATTTCAGAATTATTATCAAGTATTTCCAATTCTGACAGTTCCCTATTTATATTAATTATATGAGCTTTAATGGCATCCTGTCTATCTTTTCCTAGATATGCTATCATATCACTTATTCTGACTATACACCCTTCCAATGTGGAAGATACTAAAGTTTCTATTTTATCCCTGCCCTTTATATTGCATTCTTCTACAACTTCATCAAATTCTTCAAAGGTTTTCAAAAAACTTCTATTTTCGTATTTACTCAAAAATGCACCATTATGGCATAATATACCATCTAAAGTCTGCAATGATAGATTCCTTGCGAATATTTTATAAAAAACCCTCGCACTTTGCACATTATGATTAAAATATCTCCCAGTTTCTCTATGATATATCTCATCCAAAAATTCCTCTCCTGTGTGCCCAAATGGAGTATGTCCGATATCATGCCCCAATGCTATCGCTTCTATAAGATCCAGATTCAATCTCAATATCTTCCCAATATTTCTTGCAATTCTAGAGACAAGCTGAACATGGAGCGCACGCCTTGTGATATCATCATTGAAATAAAAAGAAAACACTTGGGTTTTATCAGAATACCTATTATATAACGGCAAATGTAATATTTTTTCTACATCACGTGCAAAAGTAGGTATCCACAAAGTCCCAACATCATTTTTCATGAGATTTTTTCGAATAGCAGAATCATTGCTGCAACTATAATCAAATATTCTCGGAATAATTGCATCCTTTTCAATTTTTTTTATTAAATTTTTGCTAAGCGACTTATACGACATATTTTCTCCAATATAAACTTATATAAAATTTATATTTATTAATTTTTATATTTATTTTAATTATATCATACATTAATGTTAAAAACAAGCAATCTCGGTGTTTTAAAAGTGATAAACTTTCCTGATATAATACTTGTATAAAAAATAAAAATATGTTAAAATGAGATGATACTTGATAATTATGGAGGAATAAATATGAATTTTTCAAATAGAATACAAGAGATGAATTTTTCACCAATTAGAAAATTGATGCCATTTGCTGATGCAGCAGAAAAAAAAGGTATAAAAGTCTATAAACTACAAATTGGGCAACCTAACATAGCTGCACCTGATTCTTTTTTTGAAGGGCTACATAACTACGAGGGAAAAATCATACCGTATTCAGATTCTAAAGGGATTTTACCTTTAAGAGAGACATTTTCAAAAAATTATAAAAAATATGGTTTATCAATGGGAGTTGACGAAATACTGGTCACTCAAGGTGGAAGTGAAGCCATTTTATTTGTAATGATGGCTATATGCAACATAGGAGACGAAATCTTAATTCCGGAACCTTTTTACTCAAATTACACTAGTTTTACTTGCTTCGCCGGAGTAAAAATTGTACCAATTCCTACCAAAATAGAAGATGATTTCCATTTACCTAATATGGAAGATATCGAAAAATTGATAACTCCCAAAACTAGAGGTATTCTCTTTTCAAATCCGGTAAAT
Organism: Fusobacteriaceae bacterium; assembly: GCA_031289425.1. Classification (GTDB taxonomy): domain Bacteria; phylum Fusobacteriota; class Fusobacteriia; order Fusobacteriales; family Fusobacteriaceae; genus JAISST01. The sequence goes on along the minus strand of JAITPM010000028.1, from coordinate 30,337 downwards.
CCTACCGGTACTGTATATACAGGAAAAGAAATAGAAACAATAGGAAAAGTAGCAAAAAAACACAATTTATATATTATTGCCGATGAAGTATATAGGCAATTCATATATGATGAATCTATTGAATACACATCTGTTGCACAATTTAAAGAATTGGAAAATAATACTATCCTTGTGGATAGCATATCAAAACATTACAGTGCTTGTGGAGCAAGAATTGGATCTATTGCTACAAAAAACAAGGAACTATTAGGTTATTTTCTGAAACTTTGTCAATCTAGACTTTGTGTATCTACTATGGAACAATATGCAGCAGCGAATCTGATAAATACTACCGGTAATTATGTAGAAGATGTGAGATTGGAATACAAAAAAAGACGTGACCTCATGTATGGATATTTGCAAAATATTCCAGGAGTTGTCTGTCCAAAGCCTTGCGGAGCTCTTTATATCTTTGCAAAACTTCCGGTGAAAGAATCTGAAAAATTTGCAAAGTGGCTTCTTACTGATTACTCATATGAAAACAAGACCCTTATGGTTGCACCCGGGCCAGGATTTTACCAAACTCCAAATAAAGGTACAAGTGAAGTACGACTTTCTTTTTGTATCAGTGAAGATGATATAGAAAATGGAATGATCGTTCTGAAAAATGCTCTAGAAGCATATAAAAACATTGAAGATAGCATATAATACACAGAATTTATCTAAATCTACTGATTCTGAATCTACTAAATAATGAGGTATCTATGAAAAAAATTTTAGAAAAAAAAGGTTTCATATGTGATATGGATGGCGTCATCTATCACAGTAACAAATTGTTACCGGGAGTAAAAGAATTTGTAAATTGGTTATATAATGAAAATAAAAAATTTCTATTTTTAACTAATTCCAGTTCATCTACTGCAAAAGAATTGCAAATAAAATTGGAACGTATGGGGCTTGAAATAGATGAAAGTCATTTTTATACAAGTGCTCTTGCAACCGCAAAATTTCTTAGTAATCAAATGCCGGATTGTAGTGCCTATGTGATCGGAGACCATGGTTTACAAAATGCTCTATATGATGTGGGAATAACATATAATGAATTAAATCCGGATTATGTTGTCATAGGTGAGACTAAAAATTATAATTATGATAATATAGTGAAAGCAGTAAGATTGGTATTAAAAGGAGCAAAATTGATAGGTACAAATACCGATATGACCGGTCCTGCAGAAGATGGACTAATCCCTGCATGTCGTGCACTTATTTCTCCTGTAGAATTGGCAACCGGTAAAACAGCTTATTTTGTGGGCAAACCGAACCCTCTTATGATGCGTACTGGGCTTCAAATTTTGGGAATACATTCAGACGAATCTGTAATGATAGGTGACCGTATGGATACTGATATAATAGCCGGAATAGAAACCGGTCTTGATACTATTTTGGTATTGTCAGGTGTCACTTCCAGAGAAAGTATATCTGAATACCCATATAGACCCAGATTGATATTAAATGGTGTAGGAGATATCCCGCCAAAATAAAAAATTAACAGGTTAATAAAAATAAATTTTTAATTTTTATTTAACATAAAAATGCTAGAATATCTAGCATTTTTTATTATATTTAAATCAGTATATTTACTGATTTTCGACATATATTGAATTCATAATTACTGAAATTACCTTGAAATATTATAAATTTCATGTTATACTATTATGTAGTCCATTTTATTTAACGTTTTTATAGCATTAATTTTTTATAAATTTCTTATAAGGTAGTGAAAAAATGAGAGAAGTAATATTAAGTGTTAAAGATCTTAATCTCACAGTGAAAGGTAAAAATTTGCTTGAAAACATAAATTTTTCTATTGATAAAGGTGAGTATTTAGCTATTAGCGGCATCTGCGGTTCCGGGAAAAGTATATTAATAAAATCTTTACTCGGTATAGTAACTGCCGGACTTACTGGAGAAATACATTATCATAATATAGGAAAGGATGAAGTCACGTATATACCTCAAAATATATTAGATATAAAGGATGATTTTATTGGATCTACAAAAGAGATAGTGGCGATAGGTCTATTATCTAAATTAAAAGGACGTTGTATGACAGAAGAAAGTTGGGTGAAGGTGGACGAAATACTGGAATTACTCAATCTTTCAGAAGTGAAAGATAAAAAAATTAACAAACTTTCTCACTGGCAGCAATTTAAAGTAAAAATTGCCCGACATTTAATTATAGATCCTAAACTTATATTTATTGATTCTCCTTCTTCTACATCTAATACAAAACTAAAAAATGAGTTATATAAAGTATTAAAAGATATTTGTAATAATAGAAACACGACAATAATCCATATTACACAAGAAGTAAAGGGTATATCACCATTTGCAGATAAATTGCTATTTTTAAATAAAAATGATAATTCTTTTTATTTTGGTGATATAAAGAATTATATTCCAACTAAATAAGGTAGATTTTATGAATATTAAATCAAACATTTTAAACAAATTTTTATTATTTATATTTTTATTTTTATTTTCATTTTCATTTTCATTTACATATGCAAATGCAGATAAATCTGTAATATTTTATTTCCCAAATGGGTTGCCACTTTTATCAAATGCTAATATGATTCTAGACTCATCAAAAATAACAGACTCCAACGGAACTAAAAAATTAGAATATTATATTGACGATAAAAAAATAGAGTACATTCAAACTGTATTACCAGATGAATTAGTTGCCAGTCTCTTAAAAAAAATACCTGATATTGCTATTGTCCCATCAAATGTAACCGCTCAATTATATAATAATGGTTTAGGATATAGAATACTTGGTACTGTTGGATGGGGATCTTTCTATATTGTGGGGAAAAATGATGTTACTTCATTCTCAGAAATAAAAAATAAGACAATTTATGCAATGGGTAAGGGGTTGACTCCTGATATCATTTTAATCTCAATATTAAAAGAAAATGGTATCAATCCTGAACAAGATGTAAATATTCAGTATTTCGCCAATGCAGAAGAACTCTTATCTGTATATTTGACTAAGAATGATGAAAACGTGCTCCTTGTTCTTCCGGAGCCAAATATTTCCAATCTTCTGGCAGTGAAATCTCAAGATATCAAAATTTTATTTGATCTAAATAAAGAATGGCAAAATATTACGAAATCTAGTAATGGTTATCCTCAATCTGCACTTATAGTGAAAGAAGATTTTTATAATGCAAATAGTGATTTTATTGAGTTTTTTGTAACTGAATTGGAAAAAAGCACAAAAGCTATAAATAACAGTAATTCCAATCAAATAAGTGATATCTTAAGTGCTGTATATTTGCAATTTTATTTTGGTGAAAATTTTCCTAACATAAATTTGAAGGATATAAACCCTGATTCATTATCACTTAGAAATCCATTTAAATTTTTTAATGAAAATTCTATAAAAAGAACTAATATAAAATTTATAATAGCTAAGGATTCCGTTTTGGAATATAATATTTATTTTAATAAAATTGCTGAACATAATATAAAAGTAATCGGAGGGTCTATACCTGATGAAAAAATTTTTATCATTAAGTAAATATGTGATAATAGTTGTTTTATGGCAGATATTAGCTATCTATATAGATAATCAATTATTTTTTCCAAGGATTCAAAACGTTATTTTATCAATAAAAGATATAATAAGAAATGATAACTTTTTTTTTATTATATTTAATACACTGTTATATCTTTTGACTTCTTTCATATTATCTGGTATACTTTCAATAATAATGGCTGCATTAGCTCATAAGTTTAAATTATTTTGTGATATGTTGAATCTATTATTCTCTATTATAAATTCTTTGCCTTCATTAATTATAATAATACTGGTAATAATATGGTCAGATATAAAATTTGTACCATTAGCAGTTTCTATAACTATTGTAGTTCCAATATTTTATAGTAATATTTTGAGCGGCATTAATTCTATCAGTAATGATATAGTTGATATATGTAAAGTATATAAAATCAGTAATTTCAATATCATCAAAAAAATATATATTCCAGGAATTTTTTTCTATATAGCCCCCACTTTGGGAACCATTATCAGTATTAACTTGAAAATTATTCTAGCCTCTGAAATTTTATCACAAAAATCAAATACAATAGGTGGAGAAATATTTATAAACAAAATATATTTAAATACGAGTAATATCTTTGCATGGATAATAATAGTATTTTTAATAAACATATGTATCTCAAAAATAATAAAAATTATAAACATAAAATTTAAAAAAGAAAGGTAAACGTATGATAAAAATTGGTAAACGTCAAAAATTAATTATAAACAACTTCTCTAAAGTAGGAGCATATTTAGATGCAGGCACAGAAGACCCCAAGGATAATATACTGCTTCCTAATAACGAACTGGAGAACCGAGAGCTAAATGTCGGTGATGAGGTAGATGTCCTCATATATAAAGATTCCGAAGACAGACCTATAGCTACTTTTAGAATAACTGAAGCTTTAGTCGGTACCATCACAAAATTAGAAGTAATAGATATCAATAAAAACCTGGGAGCATTTTTATATTGGGGATTAAACAAAGATATTCTGCTTCCTAACAATCAACAAACTGAAAAAGTAAAGATAGGAGAAAAATACCTTGTAGGCATATATGAAGATAGTAAGGGACGAATCTCAGCCACTATGAAACTAAATAATTTCTTACTACCTGCTCCTGAAGAAATAAAAAAGAATGATACTGTCACTGGTACTGTATATGGTGTCAATGAAGAATTGGGTATATTTGTAGCAGTAGAAGATAGGTATTTTGGATTAATTCCAAATAATGAATATTTTAAAAGCTATAATGTCGGTGATGAAGTCACTGCTAGAGTAATAAGAATCAGGGAAGATAATAAGATAGATCTTTCAGAGAGACAACTTAGCTACATTCAAATGGACAAAGATGCTGAACTTATTTTAGAAAAAATGAAACTTTTAAAAAATAGTTTCAGATTTAATGACAAGAGTTCCCCAGAAGATATAGAGGCATATTTTGGAATAAGCAAAAAAGCTTTCAAAAGAGCTATCGGTGCCCTTTTAAAAGCTGAGAAAATCGAGAAAACTGATAAAGGTTTTCAAATAAAAAATTAGATAATTCTAGGCGAGGATAATATGAGAGTAGTCATCCATGATATGAGCTATGAAGAAATAAATAAAATTTTTAATAACAAAGCTAATATACATTTTATTAATGATGATAATTCGATTAAAAATTGTATTGGCTGCTATGGTTGCTGGATAAAAACTCCAGGTCAATGCGTGTTAAACGATAAATATAACGATATGGGAAGTATATTATCCAAGACTGATGAGCTTATTATAATAACTAAATGCTATTATGGTGGATATAGTCCATTTATAAAAAATATATTAGAGAGAAGTATTCCCTATATGCATCCATATTTTAGTATAAAAAATGGAGAAATGCATCATAAAAACAGATACGATAATAGGTTTAATCTAGAAGTTTATTTCTATGGTGAAAATATAACTGACAACGAAAAAGAAACCGCCAGAAACTTGGTAAATGCCAATTTATTAAATTTTAATTGTATCCTCAAAAATATAAAATTTCTCAAAAACACAGATGAATTATATGGTGATATAAAATGAAAATATCTTTAATAAATGGAAGTCCCAAAAATAGAGGCAGTGTTTCTGGTACTCTTTTAAAAACATTAGAAAATATTCTACTAAAAACTGATATTGACAAAAAAATTGATATTTCTAATTTTAAAATATCAAATTCTAATATTGATAGATCTCAATATGACACTATTTCTGATAGTGAAATATTGATATTTGCATTTCCATTATATATTGACAGTGTTCCTAGTCATATGATAAAATGGCTGTCATTATTTGAAGATTCTTTTTCAAGCAATGATATAAGAATCTTTACAATCATAAATTGTGGATTTTATGAAGGATTTCAAAGTAAAAATGCAATATCTATAATGAAAAACTGGACAGATAAAGCGAATTTGAAATGGGGACAAGGATTAGGTGTAGGAGGAGGTCCAACATTTTTCTTTGAAAAAACGATAGAACAAAATATTGGAAAAAATCTATATAATGGTCTTAAAATACTCTCAACCAATATTTTAACCGGTAATGACGGAGAAAATATATATACTACTCCTAATATACCAAGATTTGTCTATATGCTTACATCTCATCATCTATGGCGACGGGCAATAAGAACATTTGGTGGGAAGCCAAAGGATTTATCAAAAAAGCTTTAATTTTATAAAAATAGTTTGATTTCAATAAATTGGAGGAATCATAATGTATAGTATACCAGATTTTGTACTTTTTCTTATTTATGTAATAAGTATAACTTTAGTAGCATTTATAGTAATGACAACTATTGGAGAATGGAAAGTTTTCAAAAAAGCAGGCCTTGCCCCATGGAAAAGCCTGATTCCAATATATAATATATACTGTCATATCGTTGATATTGCAAGAATGCATTGGATATATTTTGTAGTAATAATAATTATTCCAATATTCTCTAGATTTGCTATTCGTTTCTTGTATTTATTTTATGGTATGTTCAGCTATGGACTATATCGTTATATTTTTAAGATATCCTATGTGGTTACATCTCTGGCAATAATGACAATCAATATAATTATGTGTTCCAAAACATCCAAAAATTTTGGAAAAGGTATAGGCTTCACTATAGGGTTAATTTTCCTATTTCCGGTATTTATATTGATTTTGGGATTTGGCAATGCTATTTTTAATCCGGTAGAAGCAAATTTTATCACACCTAAATCTTTACCAAAATTTGAAGATTTTGATAAAGAAAGTTCTGATAAAAAAGAAGATTATTTTGATGTGTAATAATAAAACTATATTTTAGTCTTTGCCAACAGGGAGATATTCTCCCTTATTTTATTGGTTTATAATAGTATTTATATTTGCTTCTTTTTCTACCCATATCCCCTTTTCATTTATATAAGTAACGAATCCAGGTTTTCCGCCCTTTGGTTTATTTATAAATTTTTTCATTGTATAATCTACGAGTATTTTTTCTCCAATTCTAGCAGACGTAAAAAAACTTGCTACTTGTGCTCCTTTCAATATTTCATCTTCTGTAATCGCCTTATTATCAATAGTCTTTAAAATTACATGAGCTCCAGGAATATTCTTACTATGAAGCCAAGTATCTTCTTTATCGGCAACCTTAAATGTTAAATTATCATTTTCTAAATTATTTCTTCCATATAAAATTTTTACATTTTTATAAATAATTTCTCCATACTTAAATACTTTTATTTTTTTACTTGGTTTTGTTTTATTTTTTTTAATAAAAACATTATCTTTATTTTTTACTATTCCGACAGACACTATCTCATCATAAATAATTTTGAGATTATCTGTATTTTCACTGTTTTCTATAAATAATTTAATACTATTTAAGTATTCCAAATCTTCCTTTATTTCTTTCTCTCTTCTAGTATTCGCCTCCACCCCTCTTTTTATTTTATTATATTTCTTGTATATCCTATCTAAATTTTCTTTAGGAGAATATTTCAAATCAAGTGGAATTGATATTTTACAGTCATTATAAAAATCATAGACTTCTACCTGATCCATACCTTTTTTTACAAAAAAAATATTGGCCGCCAATATATCGCCCTGTTCTTTATATTTTTCATAATTTTTATTTTCTTCTCTCTCTTTATTTAATATAGCTAAAATTTTTCTATCTTTTTTTATTTTTTTTTCTACATTTGATAACAAAAATTTCTTCAACACTTCAAAACTCTGAGATAATTGTAGATGATTTATATAGTAATTTATAATTTCATTATAACTGCCAAATCGCTTGATTTCATCATAATTCTTTATATGAAAATTCAACACTGTTGCCAATATTATTTTTTTATCTTTATAAAAAATTTGGGGTGATATTTTATGGTTTAATACATCTATAAAATCCTCGTAATTTCTTATGTTTTCGACAAATATTTTACCGATTCCCTCTATTTTATTCAGAATATTATTTTCTTTTAAAAGTATTTCAAATTCTTCCCTTGAAACACTAAAGGGAGATATTTTCTTTATAATTATTGGTTGTTCATAAGGAACGCCAGGAAATAATGCTCGTAATCTATTTTCTTCCAATGAAAATCTCTTCAGCAAATCAATAATAATGTTTTTTTCATCTGTAAATATAAAATTGGAATGTTTTCCCATTATTTCAAAATATATATTATATAATTTTTCTTCCCCCAATTCATTTAATTTTAGAAATTTAAAAACTAAAATTCTATCTAAGCCAACTTGAGAAATATCAATTAATTCTCCATTCATAAGGTTTTTTCGTAAAATTTCGGTTATGCCTGTATTTCCTTCCAAGGCCTCTTCTTTTTCTTCGGCTATATAACAAATAGGAAAACTACTATTACAAGAAAAAACAAGCTCTCTCCTACCAAAATGCAAAGAGAGAGAAAGTTCAGTGTTCTTTGTAATTTTATTTATTTTTTTACCTATAAGTTCATCTTTTAATTCTTCTTTAATTTTAAAAAGTGAGACTCCATCAATGTAAAACATTTCGCATCATTTCCCTATGAATATAATATTTTTATTTTATTTATTTATTTATTCATACCCATTTATTCAGTTTCTATCCCAATTAGATTTTTGGCGTCCAATATATTTAAATTTAAAATTGTCCCGTCATTTTTTTCTAGAGAAAAAGTTTCCTTATCTGCAGAATGTAAAATCTTTAATACAGTAAAATTTTCTATTCCATGCTCAGCAAAATAATTTTGAACTATCGGTGTACCCTTTATTTCCACAATGGAGACTTTTGTTCCCACCGGAAAATCGTTTACAGTCAACGGTTTAAAATAATTAGTTTTATTTTTTAGAGATTTTAAAATTATCTCAAAAACATTTACAAAGACCATCAAATCTTCCTTTGGAATATTTTCTGTAATACTAGCCATTATCATTTTGTGATAACTATTATGATAAGATAGAGCTGTAGCCCCAGTTTTTGTCAAGGACACATAGACCCTTCGTCTATCCAAATCAGAACGAACCCTATCAATAAATCCTTTTTCTGTAAGTTTTGAAATAGCAACAGTAGCTGTTCCCATTGTAATTCCAAGTCTTTCAGCAAGCTCGTTCATCATAACAGATTCATTTCCTATAGCTTCTATGATATGCAATTCTGTATGAGTAAGAGATTTTATTCCTCTCTTTAAGGCCATATCTTCCGTTTTATAAAAAACTTTGTAGAAACTCTCCAACACCTCTTTAACTCTGTTTATATCCATTTACATCACTTCCTATGGCATTTTTTATAACTTACATATTTATAAGTTAATTTCTCTCAATTTGTTTATTCTCTCACTATAATTCCCAGAGAAAATATATGAGCCGGCTACAAAAATATTTGCCCCAGCATCTATACATCTTTTGATAGTGATATCAGTTATACCTCCATCAATTTCTATATCAATATTACTTCTCAATTTTTTTATATCTTTTATTTTTTCAATAGTGCTTTCAATAAATTTTTGACCACCAAACCCCGGATTCACACTCATTACTAGTACCATATCCAGGTCTTCTATAATATATTTTAATACATCTACAGGTGTGGAAGGATTTAATGATACCCCAACTTTTTTACCAGAATTTTTTACCTGATGAATAGTCCTATGAAGGTGTATAGTAGATTCAGAATGAATAGTAATTATATCTGCTCCTGCATTGGCGTATTCTTCGATATACCTTTCCGGTTTTTCTATCATCAAATGTACATCAAAGGGAAGATCAGTATATTTTCTAATAGATTTTATGACCGGAACCCCAAAGGTCAGATTTGGTACAAAATTCCCATCCATTACATCCATATGTATATAGTCGGCTCCTGCATTGTCTATCGCTTTTATTTCTTCCCCCAATTTAGAAAAATCTGATGATAGAATAGAGGGGGCTATTATAATTTTATTTTTCATATTTACTCCACCTTGTATCGCTCAACTTTTTATAATTTTTTAAATAAAATTCGTATCTTGTAGGTGCAATTTTACCTTCTTCGACCATTTGTTTTATTATGCATCCGGGTTCATTCACATGCCTGCAGTTCAAGAATTTGCATGATTTTTCTACCTTGGTGAATTCCGGAAACAAATTGATAAATTTTTCTTTATTTTCAATATCAGGGAGTTCAATAGAAGAAAATCCAGGCGTATCTATTATATATCCATTATCGCCGAATTTTATAAGTTTAGCCCCCTTTGTAGTATGTTTTCCGATTTTTAATTTTATACTTATTTCACCAGTTTCCATCTTAACATCATCTTGAAGAATATTTATAATACTAGATTTCCCCACACCACTAGGGCCAGAAAAAGCACTGATATGTCCATTCAGAAAATTTTTTATTTTATCAATTCCTATGTTTTTATTTCTTGAAATAAAAAAACACTCTATATTTATATCCTCTAAAAATTTTAAATTCTCTTTCAGGACTTTTGATTCTTCTTCTGTTATAAGGTCTATTTTATTGATTACCACTACGGGGATAATATTATAATAAAAGCTATTCAAAAGTAAAATGTTCAATTTATCATAATCAATATCCGGGTTTTTACAAGCAAATTGTATTAATATATAATCTATGTTAGCGACCAGCGGGCGCTCTAAGAGATTTTTTCTAAGGTAAATATTATCAATTGTACCTTCAGAAGAAAATTCTACAATATCTCCAACTACACAATTTTTTTTTCGATCACTTCTCTTCAATAACCCTCTAAGTCTACATTCATATACCTGATTTTGAGACTCTACATAATAAAAACCCTGAATCTTATTGGTAACAATTCCCTTAATAGTAATTCACCTCGTCCTTAATATATTTTTATTAATCTTCTATTTCTTCTGTAGATAGTAAATCCCTTGAATCTTCTTCTGAATCATTGGAAGAACCATCTGCATCTGACTCATTCGAAGCATTATCTGAATCTATATCAGATTTATTAGTAGAAACTTTTTCAACCGGTTTTATAAGTTTACTTTTGTTCACAACTAGAGTCACTGCAGTTCCAGCTTTTACCACTACACCAGCTAAAACACCTGTTTCCAATACTATTCCGTTATATTTATCAGCTTGTTCTGCATAAGTTATTTTCCCAACAGTCAGAGAATTATCAATTAAAATTTCCTGAGCATCTTCTAGTAACATCCCAATCAAGTTAGGTATTTTGATCTCTGTAAAATTACCTGTTCCACTTATCAAAAAAGAAAGCTTATCTCCTCTTCTAAGTAATGTATCTGTTGCCGGATCTGTTGCGATGACTTCATTGGCAGATTTATTCGTACTTGTACTCACTACTTTATCTATTATGAGACCTTTCTGTAAAGCGATAGATCTGGCTTCTAAAAAATTCATCCCTACAAAATTTGGTATTTCTACCAAGGCACTTCCTTTGCTTACCCAAACTCTCATGTTACGTCTTATTTTGACTACTTGACCCGGTTCTGGTTCTTGCAAAAATATCTCTCCCACAGGAAATTGGGAAAATTCTTCCCCAACTAATTTTACATTTATTTTTTCTCCCAACAATTCATTTTTTACAGTTTCAAATGAATGCCCACGCACATCTGGTGCATAATAATATATCTCATTAAAATATACCTTTTCAACAATTTTAAATATAAAAAAACCAGAAATTAAAAGTGTAAAAACTGCAGAAAGATACATTAAACGTTTAATCATTTATCCTCCATATATTTTTAGTATTAATATTTATTTCTCAAACAAAATTAAATTTTATAAATATTTTATTATCTACAAAATAATATCATAAATATCGGAAAATTTCAAGGAAGAGTTGAAGGATTTGTAATGAAATATTAAATAAGGAAAATTTTACATTTATTAGAACCAATAAATGTAAAATAACTTGATAGTTAATGGGCATATTCTTTATTATTAGGAATCTAATGGTAAGGCAGAATTAGATTTTGTATTGCAAATTATCGATAAAGTCATACCAATTGAGAGCAAGTCATCAGAAAATGCAAAGGCAAAAAATTTTCCTCTTTTTATGAAAAAATAAATAAAATACAATTAATTATAGCTAAAAAAATAATCCCAGAAAAAACTATTATTTTCTTTGATGAAATACAGGAATCTGAAGAAGCTATTAGTTCCTTAAAATATTTCTGTGAAAGTGCTAAACCTTATAAAATAATCTGTGCCGGCAGTCTTTTAGGTGTGAAAATAAACAGATTTAAATCCTCCTTTCCTGTCGGTAAAGTAATCATTGAATATATGTATACCTTTGACTTTGAAGAATTTTTATGGGCATTAGATAAGACCATATGGAGTGAAGAGATAAGAAATTCTTATTTCTCTCTTTCTCCGACACCTATTCACGAGCAATTAATAAATTTATACAGAACATATTTATGTATTGGTGGAATGCCTGAGGCAATTTCCAATTATTTGAAAGTAAAAGAAGATATTTTATCCTGGAATAAAAAAATTCTTTCAAATATTATAATCGCCTACCTAGCTGATATGAATAAATACGTTTTTAACAACCAGGAAGCAGTTAAAATAGAAAAAACCTATAAATCCATCCCAATTATTTTATCAAGAAAAAATAATAAATTTAAATATTCTGAAATAAACAAAAATGCTAACAAACGTACTTTTGAAAGTTCCATAAATTGGCTCACATCTAGCAATATGATCTGTAGGTGCGACAATATCACAAAAGTTGAACCACCTCTAAAAGCTTTTATTGATGAAAATAAATTCAAATTATATTTAAATGATGTGGGACTTTTAACATCTCTTTTAGATATGAATTTGTCTGATATTTTACTTGATAGAAATTTTATGCTCAAAGGAGTCATAGCAGAAAATTATGTGGTTCAAGCTTTAACTTCCAATAGTATACCGCTTTATTATTGGAGTTCCGGCAACAATGCCGAGATAGATTTTTTATTATATAACAACGATGGGATAATCCCTATAGAAGTGAAAGCTGGCACTAGTATCCAATCTAAAAGTCTAAATGTGTACATGTCAAAATATAACCCACAATACGGTATACGTATATCAGGGAAAAATTTTGGGTTTGAGAATAATATTAAGTCTATTCCTTTATACGCTGTTTTTTGTATATAAAATTTAATTTAATAATTATAAAATATCAGTTAAATTACGACCACCAACCAAAGAATTTTTTTAAAAAATATTTTTCTATGCTTCTATATCTTATAGGATCAAATAAAATAATCATTAATATCTGTCAATTTTATCTTTTTAAACATATCAATCACACGCCAATTGCAAAATAATCTCTACTTTTTCAAGCATTTCATCAGAAAAAATCCTATCCTTTGGAATAACATAAGTTTTATTTTTAAACATATCCGTATAATCAGTAAAAAGTTTTTCCGGAAGTATCGAAATATCCGCACATTCCAACATTGATACATCCATTTCACTATCTCCTGCACAAATAGTCCCATTTGTTCCAAAAAGCTTTTTTAATCTCAAAAGAGCTCTTCCTTTATTTAGCTTTTTTGGAGTAATATATACTTTTTCTCCATTATTATATATATCGACCAATGAATTATCAAGTTTTTCCTTCAAAATACCAAGAGTATCAGAAATATTTTCACTCTTTGTAAAGACAAGCATATTATCCACATGCCTTACTTCAAAATTTCTGTTTTTATCTATCCTTAAAATTTCTTTCCCTTTTTCTAGTTCCGAAAGAGATTCTTCTATATCTCTCAAAGTCTCATTATACCACTCTATATCATACTTCCCACAATCCAATAATATTCCACCATTACATACCAGAGCAAACTTATGTAAATCTTTATTCCCAAAATTTATTCTATTATATTGTTCAATAGATCGTGTAGTAATCGGAACAAAAGTAGCAATTTCATTTATTCTGCATAACAATGCAAAAGATTTTTCTGTCATAAATGATAGATTAAACTCATCTTTTTTTTCCACAACAATTTTATTTGAGCCAATATTTCTCTTATAAGAATATATCAATGTATTATCTATATCTGAAGCAAATAAATTCATAATTCTCCTCTATAATAAAATCGGATTTTCTATATATGATATTTTCCTTTCTTCATTATTTCCAATCCACTTTTTTCTTATTCCAATCAGCTGATTTATTGCAATATTAGGAATATTGATCCCAGATGCTAGGCAAGAATATTGTATTCCCCCGGACATCCTTGTATTTATTTCCAGTAAATACAAATTATCATTATGATATCTAAACTGTATATTACATGGATATTTTATCCCACATTTATCAAAAAAAGCTCTACAAATATTGATTATATCAGTATCATATTTTATTACTTCCGCTCTTCCCCTCGTTTTAAATCTGGGAATTGCAATGAGACCATCAGTTGTATCCAAACAATCCACACTGATTTCTTTTCCCGATAAATATGGCATCATCATAATTTCCGGTATCTGTTTTCTATTTCCCAAATGATTTGCAATATCTAAAAATGAAACCTTTGCATGAGAGGCATTATATAATATATCAATATTATCATCTATTACTTTAAAGCTCATTCCTCCCTCATCCTTGACAAATTTAAAACATATCTTTTCATGTTTTTCTTTCAATTTTATATATGCATTTTTGAAACCATCCAAAGAATTTACACAGTAGTATTCCGGAATATATCCCAGTTCCAAATCATTAAAAAGTTCATATGTCGTTCTTTTATTCTGAAGTAATTTAAGTTTTTCGATATCCCTATCGACTAATACTTTTACACCGATTTTATCAAATAATTCAATATTTTTACAAATAATAAATTGATTTCTTCTTGGTACAAAAATTTCAATTTTATACTTTTGGCAAAATTCCAAAGAATAATCTATATATTCCTTTTCGGATAGACCCCTTGGCTCTACTTCCCATAAGTCACAGGCTTTCTTTATGACAGAATCCTCTTGTTCATTAGTTCCTACGACAAAAAAATTAATATCCACATCTTTTTTTATAAGATTTATAATATGATACACCGTACTGAACCAATGATTAAACCAAATATTCATTTTTTTCATATAACTTTTGCATCTCCGTTTTATTTGGAAAAAACGGCTTAAAAAAACGTTTTCTAAGCCGTCCTATAGTGCATACTATAAATTTTAAATATTTTATTTAAGAATAACTTTTTATTATTTCAGAAAGCCCCGGATCATTTGTACCTTGACCTATAGCGCTGAATTTCCATTCACCATTATGTCTGTACAATTCTCCAAAAATCATTGCAGTTTTTCCACTATAATCATCTGTAAGATTATATTTGCATAATTCCTTTTTAGTGTTGACATCTACAAACCTAATAAAAGCATTCTTTATCATTCCAAAGTGTTGATTTCTATCCAATGCTTTATATATATTTACAACAAGCACTATTTTATCATATATTTCAGGAACTTTAGATAACTCAACAAGTATTTGTTCGTCATCTCCCTCTCCTGCTCCAGTCAAATTATCACCCATGTGTTCTACAGATTTGGATTTATGTTTCAAATTTCCAAAATATACCACATCACTCTTATCTTTGATTTCCCCGCCTTGAAGCAATAATGCCGAAGCATCACAATCTATATTAGCAGGCTTCTTAGAAAAAAATGAAAATCCTGCTGCTTTTTGCTCTATTTGATCCCAACCCAATCCTATTATTACTTTATTCAATGCGCTACTTTCTTTGGTAAGGCTTATCTTTTGTCCTTTTTGCAAACTAATTGACATTACTACCTCCTAACAAATTTTTTCTTCCAAATTTTCTTCCAAATTTTCTTCTAAATTTTCTTCTAAATTTTCTTTCATTTTTTTTTTACAACTTTTATCAATTTTTTAATATTATTTTACTCGTTATTTTAGCTTAATAAAATTATTCAGTAGCAATACCAAAATTATTACAAATTGCTGCTAGTCCACCTTGAAATCCACTGCCGATAGCATTAAATTTCCATTCATTCCCATGTCTGTATAGTTCCCCAACAATAAGAGCCGTCTCTACAGAAAAATCTTCTCCTAGATCATATCTTATCAACTCTTGACTCTTTTCTTCGTCTATGATTCTAATATATGAATTTGATATTTGTCCAAAATTTTGTTTTCTCTTATCAGCATCATATATAGTCACAGAAAAAACTACCTTTTCAATATTAGCAGGAATCAATGAAAGATCAACTTTGATTTGTTCATCGTCTCCTTCTCCTGCTCCTGTCAAGTTATCTCCCAAATGCTCTACAGAATTACTTTTATGTTTTAAATTCCCATAAAAAACGAAATCTTCCTGTGTTGTTACCTTTCCATTTGCACCAGTCAAAAATGCTGCAGCATCCAAATCAAAATCAGCTCCACCATCATATTTATTCGTATCCCATCCCAAGCCAATCAATAATTTTTTCAATCCTGCATTGCCCTTTGTCAAATCAATTTTTTGTCCTTTACTTAAATTAATTGCCATATTCATCATCCCCATAATCTAAATTTTTTTTAATATTGCAATATATTATTTACCAAACATTTTATTGAAATCATTTTTAATGATATCGAGTCTTTTTTTATCTTCTTCCCTTTGTCTAGCCATATTATCACTTATTTGCTTAGTTTCCGCTATACCTGAGACTATCGTTTTCCATGTTTGCTCCAAAGTCTCTATTTTTACAGAACTTCCCGTTACCATTTTGGCAGTCATTTTTGATTGTTCTACAGTATTTTGAGCATTTTTTAGCAAAAGTTCATTGGTTTTTTTATCAAGAGCATCCATAGCCTCAGCTTGTATTTTTTGTCTTTTTAATAATATAGCTTGGGATATAGCTTGTTTAAATACCGGAAGAGTAATTATAAACGCAGAATTTATCTTTCTAACAAGATTGACATTGCTAAACTGCATAGTTTTCAGCATTGGTATAGATTGCATAGCAACATTTTCTGCTATCCTCAAATCCTGAACTCTTTGTTCCAACAATTGTTTTGCTTGCTCTAGTGCTACAATATCAAATTGCATTTCTCTTTTACCGGTTTGTTCCATCTCTATTCTTTGTTTTTCTGTATATTCATTCAATTCTATTATACCATGTTCTCCAGCAAGAATATATTTTAAAAGGTCATGATAATATTTTACATTTTCTTGGAACATACTCTCCAATTTTTTATTAGATTGGTGAATTTCGTTTTCATATTCCTTGAGTTTTATGAAAATTTTATCAACTTCTGTCCCCATAGTTTGATATTTGCTCAAAATCTTTTCTATTTGCTTTTTCATATCTCCAAAAATTTTTTTAAAGAAACCCGGTTCTGCTCTTATTTCATCAATATCAAACTTATCCATTATATTTTTCAATACGCTCAACATTTCTCCAGTATCATTTATCTGTGACATGTTCATACTGTTTAATACTACGTCTGAGCATTTTGAAATCCCTTCAGCAGTTTCACCGCCAAATGAGACAATTGTAGTAGTGTCATATGGAGATATCTGCCCCACTAATTCTTCTACTTCCTTTGAATTTGCTAATTCTTTTGATAGCATATTCCTATCTTCTATGACATCATATTGAATCGCTTGTAAACCATCAAAATCAGATGACTTTTCTTCTCTTAAAACTACACTTTCATTTTTTTTAAAATCTATTGCCATTTCTATCACCGCCTAAAAAATTTTTTAATAATACTTTCTTTGTCAATATTTTTGATTTTATCAAAATTTGGAACAGTCAAATTATACATATATTCACCAATTTGATGTTCTATAAAGAAATTTGTTGAAAAATATATCTCTATGCTTTGATATCCCGTAGGAACAAAAAACACTATATCAAACCCCAATTGTCTGGCATAAGCGATTAATACACCGTCATCCAATGTACCAATATTTTCAGTAGTATCAATGCAGACTAATTTAGGGATTTTTTTAGTAAAATCATAGCTATTCAAAAGTTTTACAAAATCTATATTCAAATCCAATATTAGATTTATAATTCTATATTCTGTCCCATTTTCGAAAGTCCCTTTAATTATCCTGCTATCTAAAAGTTTTTGTAACCCAGTCAACATGTATTCCTGCATTTCTCTTCTTAAAAATTTGTACTTATATGATGGATGATCCAATATTTTCTTGATATCTATCTTTCCGTTATTTATAAATGAAAAAATAAAATTCTTATCATTGGACAAAGGTTTACTTTTTACATATGGAAATTCTTTCAGCAACATATAATCGTCAGTCAAAAGTTTTTTGATTCTTATCCAATAAGCATCTATATTTCTATCAGGAATCCCCAAAAGTTTTGAGCAAATTACCGGAACCATCACTTTATCATCAAAAGATTCAAAATTTGGGCGATATTTAGATTCTTGATTCCACAAAATATCTACTTCTTCAGCTGTTGTCTCCAATGTAATCGGTATTGCGTTTTTAAATTGCTTATTTTTATACAGACCTGTATCCCTATAGAGGACATTCACCAACTCCTGTTCTGCATGATAAGCAATCGTTCCAAATTGTACTTCAGATGCATTTACAGGGAATTTATCGGTTGGCAGAGAATTATTATGATTTATTTTTAATAAATTTGTATCATTTATACTTCCATTGATAGATAAATCCGGCAATAATATAAACACATCTACAGGTAACCTAGATAAAAGTCTCAAGAAAAAAGTATCATTAGCATTGGTATTACCGTTAAAATATATAAAAACAGGATTGCTTGTTAGATTTTTATCTACAAATAAAAGCGGTATATATCTATTGATCCAGCACAGGATACATATTCCTCTGTTTTGCAACTTTGATATTGTAGATTCTATCTCTTCTTTCATCAATTCTATAAAGGCCTTTTTTAACAATTTTTCCAATTCTATAGATTTAGTAAAAGAAATATTTTGAGATAGGTTAGCTATCAAATCATAATTATTCACATATGTTTTTTTATTGATTTTCTCCACTTCATGTGTTTCTGGGTTTTTTATCCTTCCATCTATGATAACAAATTTTTTCTTAGAATCATTAATTTTTAATTTCCATTTTACAAGTTCATTATTGTAACTTATAACATTTTCTACTCCATTTATCTGTACAAATATATTATAAAATGTATTATCTTCTGTTTCTTTTTCTCCATTTCCTCGTTCTTTATTTTTTTTCAATGAAGCGCTAAATACGTCATCTTTTATCCATTGGTTAGTATTGATTATTTGCAATGCACCTATACTTTCAATGTTTTTATTTACTTGTTGTTCATATTGCAAATTATTTATGATTTCTTTTATAGAAAATTTATCGGGAAATTTTTCTGATTCACCACAAGAAAATATGTCCGATATTTCAGATTTCAAATCCAATTTTAGATATTCATTATCTCCGTTAAGCTCCAAAATAACAATATCACACCCTGTTCTGGAAAACATCCTCATCAATTTTAATTCATGATTAGAAATATCTCCATTATAAAGTATTTTTACTGTTCTATCAGAATTCAGTACTTTTAGAATTCCTTGAAATCTATAATAGATCCAGCACATGAGTTTTATATAAAAATTTTCTATTATATTTTCACTTTGACCGGTCGAACTCATTTCGGTCAAAATATCATATATACCTTCCGATATTATTCTGGATTCAGTCAAATTCAATTGAGGCAATAATTTGGAAAAAATATGCATAAAGAAATCTATGTTTTGTTCAAATCTATTATTTGAAATGGTTCTAAAAAATTCTATTTTTTCTAGATCCGGGTTTTGCAACTTCCCTTCTATATATATACCATTATTTTTTATTTCTTGTAAATATTTTTTTAAAAAATTTTCTGTTTTTTTACCATAATATATGATTCTAACAAAATAAACGCCTGCGTTTTCTCTTTCAGACATTTTTTTAAAATAATCATCAATATTAGTCAATTTTAATTTTTTAAACATATTCACCACACGCCAAAGATAAAATGATACTAAAATACTGTTTTATATATCTCTATATATCAGAAATATTTTTTATAATACCGCAAGCTTTATAATTTTTTAATGGATAATATTCTATAGGAACCTTTTTCTCCATAGCCAAATTAAATAAGTGAATCAAAAAACCGGAATTTTCATATTGTTTATTTATTATGATTTTCCACGGTGTTCTTCTAAGCAATACCCTAGTAGTTTCACCAATCCCAGGTTTTATAAAATTAATATCCTTGATAGAATAAAATTTTGCAAGTTCTTCTACTTCCAATACACCGTTTATATTTTCGTTTATTATTCCGTCTATATTTTCTTTGTTTTTATTATTTTCTATAACATTATTTTTAGCATTAAAATCAAAATTCTTTTCTATTTCTTCGATAAATTCATAAGAAACATCTTCATTTTCAAATTCTTCATAATACATAGCTCCGTGAAAATCATAATTTTTTATGATATCATCCCGTAAAAATGTCCTGCTAATAAGGCCAGAAACGGTAGAATTTAAACAGGAACTGGGTATTAATATATCTTCATGAGTCCCACACATATCAGTAATATTTGCCGGATCAGATATGACCGCAAGTTTTGGAGATATATTTGGGTATTTAGCAATATTTTTTTCCAATTCTTTTAAAATAGCACCTTTCCCTGTCCATCCATCGACAAACTGAATATCACTTGCCGAATGTCTATCAAGTATATAGCTCATAGCATTTTTATCTATCCCGCGCCCTCTTATGATTGATATGGAATAATGCTTAATATAACAACTTCTATATTTTTTTTCCAGATACCGTTTTATTAATATCCCAATTGGTGTACCGGCTCTGGCTAGAGACACCAGCACTATATTTTTTTTATTTTTTTTATTTTTTTCATATATTTTTTCTGATACAACAGAAACTGCGTTTGCTGTAGATTTGGCATAATTTTTAAGTGCTAATTTATAAGTTTGGATATATTGTTCACCTAATTTATCTTCAAGAGGCAACATTTCACTATAGTGTATTCCGCTCTGGATCAGTTTTTCTCTTTCATCAGTTTTTTTAGGTATTATCAGGCCGGTTATGTCTTTTAATAATAAAATAACATCATCTTCTGTATACGAGCTTCTCATCTACACACTCCATCTATATATATCAATATCGTCGCATCCGACATCATTTAATGTTGCGAAAATACTTTCAAAAGATTTTTCATAGAAATTTTCTGAATCATGTAATATTATAACTTTATCGTATTTTTTTATATTATATATATAAGTAGTTCTCTTATCGTTATATATACTTAGTAATTCATAACGCACATGTAGCGGATAATCATCTTCTTTACTTGGAAGAATAGGACTTCTCGTAAATGCATGAAATTTTACTTCTGCTGATTCAGATATTCTTTCTATTTCTGCTCCCACAACCATAGCGGGGTACATGAATTCTTCGGCTCCTAAAACAAGCACGCTTTTATTGTTAAATTGATTTTTTTCATAATTATTTAGTATTTTTGTAGAAAAAATCTTACAATTTTCAAAGTATTCACTACTTAATATTCCTATTCTAGGGTCAGAATTTCCAAAAACAGAAATTTCTTTAAAATATTTTTTATCATCATTCATACATATTGGCATTTTGCACCCTGTATCATACGAATATTTACTTAATATATTTTCATAATCAAATTTTTCTAATTTTTTTATATATAAGCATTTTATATTATTTTTTTCAAATTTTTCTAAAGATTCTTTCGTAATCCCATTTAATATAGAAGATATGCCAAAATGTAAATTTCTATTCTTATATTTTTCTTTCAAAATGTTGAATAGCTCAAAAATTGTATTTCCTGTAGTTATTTCATCTTCTGCAAATATTATTCTATCAGTATTTGCAATCATAGTATCCAAATTATTTTGAATCAATTTTTGTTCTGTAGCATGACTATGAGATTCTGTAAAATATAAATAATCCGAATTTTTTAAATTTTCTCTTGTAGTTTGGATATAATATGATCCATTGATAGAATTACAAGCAATGACAGCCCCTATGGCTGTAGCTGTTTCAGCGAATCCAATGACAAGTAATCTTTCATTGGGATAATTTTTATTGACTTTATCCGATATACTTTTAAATAATTCCAATGCACTACTAGGTTCTACCGGAATATGTTTCCCCTGGAGAGGATTAACCAATAAATACGGTCTTTTACTATTATTATCTCTTTTAGCAACTTTTACTAATTGCTCTATTTTATATTCTTTATTCATTTTTCAAAGTACCATATATTTGAGCTAGTTTTACGATTTTCTGAGCCCATTTAAGATGCGTTCTGATCTCATTCATTCTATCCATATTTGCACTTTTCAATACCTGAAGGTTCTCTCCTTCCCTCCAATTTATTATAGACAGTGCATCATTATAATCATTTTCATCAATTTTTAAACTATCATTTACAATGGAAATTTGACTGGGGTGTATTACTGTTTTTCCGATAAATCCATTCAATTTATCATATTTTATTTCATTTTCCAGTCCTTTACTCCAATTGCCCTTTTCATTCCCAAAATACTCCCATACAGGAGCTGATATTACATATTCCCGAGAAAATACAGTCAAAATATCACTGAGTATGCTTTTGACAGGGGTAATCTCATAAATGGTCTCATAAGAATGTCTACGTAATCCGAATATATTACAAAAATCATTTCCGCCGACTCTTATATTTAATACGATATCAGATATCCCATCAATTTTTACCTTGAGCTTACGTAGGGTATCATAACGTTTATTCAAATCTGCTATGTCGCCACTTTCCAATATTGGCATCATATATATAATTTTATCGGAAATTTTATTAACTTCAAGCATATTATGATTATATTCATCAACATTATCAAGAGAATATTTCGGCAAAATAAATCCGGTAAATATTTCTTTAAATTCTTTAATCCTATCAAAAATAGAAAATATTTGTTTTGGATATCTCACTCTAATAAATATTTTGGGGCAATAAAATTCTTTCTTTTCTCTCTTACCGGAGAAAATTTTTTCTAAATTTTTTACAACTTGATTTTCCGCAAATTCTACTGCATCCTCGCTTATAGAATCTTCTAAGCATAGAGATATTGAAAAAGGGCTATCAATTTTATTATCTATAATATCATCAGCTATTTTTTCACTGATTGCGGGAGTATACAAAAGAGCTCCCACACTGTACACTAAATATTCCTTTTCCACTTTTCCTCCGTAACGATTTTTTTTATTATATTTTAAATATATTTATTATTTTATATCACATAATATCATATAATAACATATTGTATCACTTTTTATTATTTTATATTATTTTATATTATTTTATAAAAAATTTTTTGTAAATTTAAAAACTGTTTTATAATCGACTGCCAAATTTATATTCTGTCCACTATCAAATCCGGCTGTAATTATACCTATAAGTTGCCCTTCAAGATTCAACAGTGCTCCGCCCGAGCTTCCATGGGAAATCGGTGCCGTAAATTGGATCATTGAAATATCATTCAAAGTTCTAAAACCGGAAATTATTCCATTTGATACAGAATTAAATAAACCCAATGGACTTCCTATTGCTACTACTTTTTGACCTCTTACCAATTCGTTATTTGTATTATAAATTGGTATTTTTCTTTTGTAATACTCTATTTTCAAAATAGCAAGGTCATCCAGGTTGTTATATTTTATTATTTCATCAGTAAAATATATATCGTCTTCATTCTCTATCTGTATACCGAAATAATATCCATTTGATATGACATGAAAATTAGTAAGGATATGTCCATTATCGCTAATCACTACTCCGGAGCCTGTTTTTATACAATTTTTATTTTTATCATAGGTACCTATCATTACGACCGAAGAGGCCAAAGTTGCCAATTCTTCATAAGTTTTTTCTTTTTCAATATATTTTTCTATTTTTTTGGCCTCTATTTTATTTATATCTTTACTTCTGTTTTCTTCATTTTTTGAAATGGTTTCTTTTTCTCTTTGTTTTTTTTCTCTTTGTTCTTTTTCTCTTTGTTCTTTTCTTTTATGTTCAATAATATCATCATCTATTTCTCTAAAAATATCACATGAACATTTATTTTTTTCTTCATATATATCAGAAGTTTTCAAAATTTCCAAAGAAATCTCTGCATCCCTTTCAGGATTGAGGTACAATACATCACATCCGATCTTTACCAATAGATATAGAAATAAATATTCTTGATTTTTTATTTTCCCGCAATATATTACTTTTGGGACATGTTTAATTTCAGTATTTACTTCAAAAATTTTTGGAAATATTGAATTTATCCAATTTGAAATTTTTATTATAAAATTTTTTATCATTGTAACAGTGCAGTTTTTTGTTATTTTTCGATACATATCTATTATTTCTATACAACATTCTTTTAGCAATATATCAGATATATTTTTCTTATACTCCACTAAGTCAACAAAAGAAATCCAATTGAAATTTCCATTTTTATCCAAAATTTCGCTTTGTTCCAGTTTTATTACAATTTTTTTTATTTCATCTACATTTAAATTTACATTTACATTTGCAAAAGCTTCTAAATTTTGAATTTTTAAATATTTTATATCAGTTCTAGAACTCAAATAATTATGAATTTTTATTATTTCATTTTTATATTTTTCCTTTGTATCTATTCCGATATATCTAAAGAAATATACATCTTTTCTGTTTTCAGAAAAATAACCATTCACATTAGAAAATGATACCATGGAATTCAATTTCATTGGATTTATATTGGTCTTATATTGAAATATATAATTACTCGACACTAGAACCTCACTTTAATTGAATAATTTTTTTCTCAATAAATCTACCGGTATTATAGTAAAAGCCATTATTAATATAAAAATCCACTCTTTTAAATTCAACCCATAACAACTTAATATTGGCCCACCTAAATACGTCATAACAACTTGCACTACTATTATTAATACTATTACTTTGAAAAAACCACTGTTTTTTAGTATATTATCAAATAAATTAATTTTTTCTGTTCTAGCATTAAATGCATTAAAAACTGCTACAAAAATGAAAAATGCAAAATATCCCGTCAATAAATATTTTCCATCAATTGATTCCCTAAATATATTTTTAGAAAAATCGGAAAGTAATATAAATAGGCTTAATGTAAATGTCCAGAGACCGCCCACAATGATAGAACTCCACATATATTTATTTACTATATTTTCCTCCCTATGCTTTGGTTTTTCTTTCATAAATCTTTCCAAAGCCGGTTCTCCACCGAAAGCAATCGCTGCCAATGTATCCATCACGAGATTTATCCACAATATTTGTGTAATGGATAGAGGCGGATTCATACCTATCAAAGGAGTAATAAACGAGACAAGAACTGCTGTAACATTTATTGTCAATTGGAATATTATAAACTTTCTTATAGTATTAAAAATAGTTCTTCCATAGAGAATTGCCTTATCAATTGAAGAGAAATTATCATCTAAAATCACTATATCAGATGCTTCTTTAGCGACTTCTGTACCTCCCCCCATAGCAAAGCCCACATCTGCCTTTTTAAGGGCTGGAGAATCATTTACACCGTCTCCGGTCATTCCAACCACAAGATTTAATGATTGTGCAATTCCTACAAGACGTGATTTATCACTAGGTAATGCTCTTGATACAACTCTCAGATGAGAAATCTTATTTTTTATTTCATCATCGGACATTTTTGCCAATTCATCAGAAGTAAGTACTATATCATTGACATCATCATTCAACAAACCGGACTCTCTCGCTATAGCAATAGCAGTATCCTTTCTATCGCCGGTAATCATAACAACTTGTACTCCCGCTCCCATTACCTCACCTATTGACGTTATTGATTCCGGTCTCACATCATCTCTTATTCCTACAAATCCGATTATAGTACATTTATCTATATCAAACATGTCCTCATCTATTTGATTTTCACTGGTAGCAAAAGCAAGCACCCTTATGGCTTTATTGGCAAGTCCTGTAATAATATCTTGTACTTTTTTATTCTTATCTTCTGAAAAAGCAACTTTTTCACCATCTCCATCATAATAATATTCACAATTATTTATTATTTTTTCTGGAGCTCCCTTTACAAATGTAATATCTTCATATCCCGATACTGAGCAGGCAGAATATTTGTTCTCGCTGTTAAAAGGAACACTTTTTAATATCTTTTGGTCAGAATCAGTATTAAAATCAGAAGCAAAAGATAGTATCGCTCTTTCAGTGGCATTTCCACCTATTATTTTCCTATTGGGTTTTTCTCCGGAAGCTATGGCGTTTGTATTTTTAAACATATTTATTGATAATATATCTCTCAATTTTTGTGGAATTTTATCGTATGACTTATATTCATTCCCATTCCCATCCACAAAAAGTATCGTTTCCAACTTACCCTTTGTAATTGTTCCGGTCTTATCAGAAAAAAGAAGATTTAGACTTCCCGCAGTTTCTATTCCTATTATTTTCCTGACTAATACGTTATCCTTTAGCATTTTGGACATATTGAGCGCCGACACAATGGCTATCATCAATGGTAGTCCTTCCGGAACAGCCATAACTATAATAATTACAGCCAATATCACAGCATGCACGATATCATTTATAACTACACTCCAATTGGAACAATAAGTGATTATCTTTGATAATTCAAATCCATTGTGAATAACTATTCTTTGAAATAAAAATGCTATGGCTATCGCCCCGCCGCCTATATATCCGAATTTGCTGATATTATCCGCCAGCTTTGCCAATTTTATTTTTAGAGGAGATTCTCTGTCATCTTTTATTTGTAATTCACTAGCGATTTGCCCATAGACACTCCTATCACCAACAGTCGTTACTTTTAAGATAGCATTACCGGAACACACTACCGATCCTCTATATAATTTATATTTGTTTAAAAAATCCATAGCCTGGGTTTCATCTTTATAATCAGACGGCATAACCATTTTTAATGCTTCCTTAGTCTCTCCATTCAAAACAGACTGATCCAACTTTACTGTTCCGTCTATGAGAATTCCATCCGCCGGTACTTTATCCCCGGTTTGCAGTATAATCCAATCTCCCACTACAATGTCATTTATTGACATTTCAATAACTTCATTGTTTCTATATGCTTTACAAACTATTCTAGAGGCTTCTTCTTGAAGCTTTTGAAAAGCATTTTCGTTTTGGTATTCTGAATATGTCGAAACAAAAGTAGCCAATATTACAGCTATTGCGATACCGACAGATTCATACCATTCAGCCTGCCCCAAAATAGCGAATATTACATTTACAACGAGAGCTACACAAAGAATTTTTATCATTGGATCACCGAAATTATCCTTCAGCTTATCCCAAAAACCTTCACTTTCTAATTCTGACAAACTATTATCCCCATATTCTTCTTTTGCTTTTCTTACTTCTTCTTCAGTAAGACCTTTTATCATTTCAACCTCTCCTCATGTAATATGCCTTATCAAGTATAATATTCGAACTTGAAACATATTTTGTATTATTTTAAAATTAATTATGTATTTGCAAAATGTAAAGTGCCGCATTTATATTGATTTTTTCAATTTATATATAAATTTTTCATCCAGTATTAAAAAGAAAAATTGACATATTTATTCCTTTACCTCCGAATAAAAATACATAATTTTTATTTCTTCATTGATATTATTATATCATATTGAGCTAAGATATTACAATTTATTATATCACAACAACCCAAAATATTGCAGTTTTAAAAAGTAAAAACCTCACAAATAGCGACATGCGAAGTTTTTATATATAATTAAATGTTTTGTTAAATTTTTATAAACCTTCTTTTAAAAACTTCTAATATTTCTCTAGTTTCTTCCTCAGATGTTTCTTTTTTATTTCTTGAAACAAATTTTTGTTTATTCTCAAATTAATAGATTTCATGGTATCTCTGGCATATATAAAAGATACACCGCATATATTGTATATACAGTGTACCCCCTTTTGTATTTTTAATCAATTATTTTTGGAAAATTTTTCCAAATCAATATTTTCTTTAATTATTACCAACTTTACCATAAGTCTTTATTTTTTGTGAAGGCACCCACCATTTTAATGCATAGGCAAAAATCCATAACACCACTACTACTGCGACTATCACCCATGTAGTAATATGTCCTCCTTTACCCGGAAAGAGATTCATAATAATCGGTGGTACGACCTGCAATCCTATGATGATTGGTCTATTGAATAAATCTGAAATTCCAGAATCCTCTATTCCCCGAGATTTCAAATCAGGGTCAACTACACGTTGCAATAAAACTCCTGTAGCTGCGACACCTGTTGCATGCCCCCATACCATCATATTTCTCTCAAACCAATCTTCTCTGGATGATTTTCCTCCCACATAAATAAACCACCACCAAGTAACCAAAAATCCCATTACACATACAGCTAATAAAGGTACTGCATAGTCTAATACCACCTTTAGATTCAATGACCCAATCCCTGATACCATCAAAAAATCTGTCGCTGTTCCTTGAATACGTGCAACCGAATGTCGGTCTACATATTTATGTCCGTTTGTTTTATTAAGTACCCAGTTCACTACAAATCCAAATAATAATGCTGTACAAAAATCAGGTATAGCTATACCATATCCCAAGTTTTTAGTAAATGTAAGAAAATATTTTGATCCGTAATATCCTAATATAGATGCCAACAATACGATTCCCAAGTGAAAAGCCATTGGATCCAAACAAATAGATGAAATAGTGATTTTTCCTTCTGCTTTTTGCTTTTCAGGAGGTATTAATCCTGTACGTAATTCTATTGGCAATTCTTCCGGATTATCAACATAGTGGGTATACCCCTTACGAGTTCCCCAGTTTATTATTACAATCCCGAAAATTATTCCTCCGACGATACCTATTGTTGCGCAAGTATTTCCAAGGTCGGTCATATTTTCAACGCCTAAATCTTGCAATGCCTTTCCCACTGCCGCTGCTGTTCCATGCCCACCATAGAATCCTGTCGCCATCATGAGACCAAATTCATGAGGAAGATTGGGATATAGATAGCTTAATCCGTATATTGTAACTATCAGTCCCACAGCATATTGCAATACAGCTATCCCTGTAATATTAAAGAACATTCCACCTATAACTGTACCTGACAAAGCTTCTTTATTCGGTCTATCTCCAATAGGTGTCGCAGCAAATACTATTACAATCAATATACTTGCATATGTCCCAAATGTACCTGATAATGGTATATACCCAAGTCCTTTTGGTCCAAAAGCCAATGCTATAAATCCTCCTATTAATGCAGATGGAATCAATATTTTTTGAAAAAGTTTAATTTTTGCACGAAGAATTTGCCCTATCACGAGTAAAACTGCCATAATACTAAAATCTACAAATACAGCCCAAATTGCGGCTCCTGTTAATTGTTGCATAAATAAAACCCCCTGTTAAAATAATTTTATTTTATTTGGTTCTTGAAAACAATATCGG
Organism: Fusobacteriaceae bacterium; assembly: GCA_031289425.1. Taxonomy (GTDB): domain Bacteria; phylum Fusobacteriota; class Fusobacteriia; order Fusobacteriales; family Fusobacteriaceae; genus JAISST01. The sequence continues at coordinate 765 of JAITPM010000028.1, read as the reverse complement.
GTATTTATAATTCATTCATATTTTAATTAAATTTTTATATGTTTGAATCTATCCTTTGTAGTAAGGTAATTGCTCGCTAAATTTTTGCTTATCATTTTTATACCATTCACATACATGTTTTATAGCCTCGGCGGCTTTTGCTATTGCTGCCAAATCAGAATTAAACCCTTGATGAGGTTGGACATAAAAATTTGCTGTACGGTCAAGAGCTTTATCCAATATCACCTTAGCTGCTATAGTATCCGAATCCGTAAATTGCTCTCTTCCATTCAAACATTCAGAGAAAATTGTTTCTTTTGTAAAGACGTCTATTCCGATTCCGATTATTTTACCTTGATTATATAGATCCAACAATCCTGATTCGGGAGCTATTTCCCCTCTTGTTACATTAATAAATATCAATTTCTTTTTTGCTTTTGATAAAAATTCTTTTGAAAAATAATTCTCGTTGTAAAATCTACTTTGCTTGTTTTTTGTAAGATTCATTGTATTTATTATTATGTCACTGGTTTCTATTGCTTCTTCCATAGAAACAAATTTTACCTTATAATCGTACAATTTATCCAATTCATCCTGTCTCACATCTACAGCTTGTACAGTTAATCCATTTCCCTCCAATAATTCATGAGTTCTCTTACCGATTTTTCCTATACCGAATATTGTAGCTACATTATGTTTTCCCAATTCCACAAAGGAAGTGGCTTTATTTCTTTCAAATGTAGCAGCATTTCTGGTATATTCATTGAGCATTCCGGCACTTGCATA
>JAITPM010000117.1 GCA_031289425.1 Fusobacteriaceae bacterium | reverse complement strand
ATTTATTTATATTATCATTTAAATTATCTCTATCAGATTTTGCTTTGAGTATTTTTTCATTCCAATCTTTCAGGCATTTTTCATAATTATCAATTTCTGATTTTAATTTTTCTGTTAATTCTAACTTCTCTTTATATTCTATCGAAAGTTCAGTATTTGTTTCTAATTCTTTAATTTTTTTGGATAATTCACTCCCAAATTCTTTTTTTTGAGTCTCTTGATTTTCTATTTCTTTAGAAATTTCTTTTTTATCTCCATCCATTTCTTTTATTCTTAAATCTATACTTTTTTGTATCTTTTCCTGATTCAAATAAATATTCTTTTTACTTTCTATTTCATCTCTCCGATCCCTCAAATCTTTCAATAAAGCATTTAAGGATTCATAATCACTATATTCTTTTTCGGTTTCTTTCAAAATTTCTCTTGATTTCATACTTTGAAGTATTTTATCTTCCCAACTCTTTTCATTCACCATTTCTCGTTCTATGTTTTCGTTAAAAATTTTAATATTGTTTTCTTTATTTTTTAATTCTTTTATTATGTTTTCATATTCTCTAATATTTTCAGAAATATTATCTAATAAATCTTTTTCTTCTTTCAATTGTTTTTTTATAACAACTTCTTTTTTTATTTCATCTTCCAGTTTTTCTTTCAGTTCTTCTTTTTTAACCTTTGGATCTCCTGTCATATCACTATACGTAGATAATTTTACATTTTCTTCTCTCAATAATTTATTGTAATTATCCAGTACTGTCTTTCCATATCCATCATATATTTTTCTATATATTTCCGTATTAAAAACTTTATTAAAAATTTTTTCTCTATCTGTATCGCTCATTTTGAATACATTTATAAATTCATTCTGCTTAGCAATTATTATATTATCATAAATCCCTTTAATATCACCCTTTATTCCACAAAGTTTCTTTATTTCTTCTATCTTATTTTCAGAAGAAATTTTGGGATTTGGTTCATCCCCTTTTTTATAAAATTTACTTACGCCTGGTATATCTTTTTCTACTATATAATCAGTACCATCTATACCTGTGAATTCTACATGGATTTTAGCCTTTTTGGATCCATATCTGATAGCATCAGTTTGGGTTTTTTTTCTCATATCAGAATCAAAAAGGGCATAGCCTATCGCCTCCAATATCGATGATTTGCCTTTCCCGTTTAATCCCAGCAGAAGATTTATCCCTTTTACAAATTCACACTCAAATCTTTCATGAACTCTATAATTCTCTAGATATACCCTATTTATTTTCATAACTATCTATCTCCTCTTCCAGCATTTTATCGAACAAATCAATAAAATCCCTTTCCCTATCTCCCTTGTCTTCCTGAAATTCTTTAAATTCCTGCAAATACTCGGAAAGTTTTTCTTTGTTTCGAAATTGTTCCCAGTCATTTATAATTTCCGTTTCCAGATTTTTTATAGAATAGACATTATCTTCATTTTCGTTTTTATTAGAATTTTGTTTTTCAAATTTAAGATTGATATACGCCTTAAGTGCTCCATTCCTCTCCAATATTTCTTCCAAAGATATGGTATTTATATATTTGTTACCCTTTACTATCACATTTGCGATAACAAGTTCTTCCCCTGTCAGATTAAGACCTTTAGAAAAGGCTTCAAATTCTTCTAAATACTCTTCCTCTGTATTTTTATCACAAGTAAAAGTAATATCCATCCTCATTCTTGGATTTATCTCGACGAATTCTCTATCCAAGGTATCACTATCTAATATAATCACACCTTTTTTCCTACCCCTGTCTCTTTTTACATCCCAATATTCTAAGGATCCTGGCACAAAAAAATAAGGGTTATCTGCCGGATAAGTACTGTGATTATGAAAGTGCCCTCCGGCTATATATATCACTTTTTCTTTTAATTTATCCAATGTCTCTTTTTTTACGAGCCCGGGTAAAAATTCTTTACCATCTCCATCTAATGCAGTATGAATTATTATATAGTTTTTTTCATTGGGGTTCAATTGTTCCCCTAGGCTTTCCAATACGGTATCTACTGCAAAACTCGGATATCCGGCCATATAAAAATTTACATCTCCTATTTTTATACAATCAAATATATATTGCCCATCTATAATTTTATAAGAACCTTTTTGAACATAATTCTTTTTTCCCAAATAATTTTGCCAAGAATTTATTTCATCATCAGCATTTATATTATCATGATTTCCTTCTATAATAAGGACTTTTATACTTTTATCAGATAATTTTTTAAGAAGATTCTCACTTTTTTCCAAAATATCAGGAGTTATCTCCCGTTTATCAAAAAAATCCCCCGCAATAACCACTATATCTATTTTTCTATCTACAGCAATATCCACGACCTTAGAAAAAGCCAAAAAGAAGTCTTCATATCTTTTTTTAAGGAATTCTTTGGTTCCAAAAGGACGTTTCCCCAAATGTATATCTGCACAATGTAAAATTTTCATATTATCACCATTTAACATAAAATTTTTGTATTAAATAATTATTTAGAAACATTTATTTCTAAATAGCACTTATTACCGTCTTCATAGCTGTTTTGTTTTTAATTTCTGTCATAATTTCATTGTATAAATCTATTTCATTTTTGGGAGTTTCTAATGTTATTATTAACGAATATCTTAACTTTGAATTATATCGTTTTAAATTACTTCTCAATTTCCACCAACCAGTCTTTGGATAAATAATAATCATATTACATTCGGCTAAATCACTAGCTTTGCCTTCCCATATATCAGAATGAATAGATCCAACATTTCTATTGGTACTTCCTATCAACCATTTACTACTATCATTTATAGAAAACACAGTCTCACCATCACTACGCATTGCATCGCTGATACGTTTTAGAAAACTCTTTTCGTTTTCCATTGGTTGATTTATATCAAATATCAATCCACAAGATGGATATCTATACTTATCTTTCCATCCTATTTCACCCGGACCAGGTTCAATATAATACGATAATGTTATTCTTATCTTTACATCAATATCTTTATTTTCTTGAAGCAGTGCTTTCGCCCAAGGAAGAACATGAAGTTTCATTTCATTGGATGTATAACTACTTCCTTTTTTTATAAATGGTTGCAATTCATCCTCTATTATAATATTTACACTATTAGCAGCACTCCAAATAGCTTTTTCTAGATTAGGAACCCCATACCCACACATTCTAAGTAACTCTCTATAATCTTTTCTATTTTGTTTAATACTCCCCATAAATATATTTTTTTTCATCTCTTCTGTCCATGAGGCAGAATGTATTATTAATGCCCTTATAGTTTCGGGCCATAGATTTGGATAATTATGCCAAATACTTGCTGAGAACCATGCTGCCTGTGCAGTGGCTGCACTTGTCATTCCAAATATCTCAAAAGGCTTATTTGTCAGATATTGACGCCCTGTCGTCAAAAGATATAGTTCAGTAGAGGTATAAGATTTACCTCCATCTGTCAATACATTTCCACCTTCAAATAATACTTCTGGTTTAATTGGCCATTTTTTATCCCAAGTCATAGAAGATGAAGTAAAAGGTGACAATTCTCCTGCTTTTACCAATGGTTTATATTTTTCATTTTCAACTTGATCTTTTTCTGTATATGCTCCAACTGTTATAGCATTCCACGATTGTCCTGGATCCTCCACAGCATGATTTATTATGGCTGTATACATTTCATTAGTATTTGTTATTTTTTTTGTATCTGTATTTCCTGCTGATATAAACATTAATCTTTTTAATTCTCCATCATCTACTCCTGCGATAAAGGAATCTATAGCTCCAGACCATGATGATGGTCTACCATCATTTTCTATTGTAGGTTTCACTGTTATTGGCATACAAAAACTTCTGTTTGTTTTAGGATTTTGAATTTCTACCAGATATATAGCTTCTCTCGTTATACTGCCGTATAATTCTTCTTGATTATCGCTCTTTTCATTTAATATTTTTACCGATTCCAAAAAATGATTTACATTTATTATTTCTTTACTTTCAAGTTTTTCTTCCAAATTGAAATATGTAGCAATCCCCGCCATATTTGTACCATGTCCTGTCGTATCGTCTGGGTTATTTATATATTTACCTATGCTATGTTTATCTTCATCTTTCAATATTTTTTCCAAAAGCGGATGACCATTATTTACTCCGGTATCCAAGAGACATACTGACGTATTTGATTGATTTGAAATATCCAAACGACCAACTAAATCCCGAGTCCACTGCCTTTGTTCATAATATTCCAAATCAGAAAAAAATGACACAAGGGATGTCATTTTTCGTATCTCTGCTATCCTGCAACTATTTTCTTGTAATATATTTAATGTATGAATATTAGCATTAACACCAACGACTAATCTTTCAGGAAATTTTATTTTTTCATCTTTTATATTTATATTGTTTTTGGTACAAATATCTTTGAATTCATCAAAAACATTATCAATGTTTTCATTCTCATCGTATCTCAACCATATTTCGCACCACATATTCTCATTATGCGGAATAAGTTTTTTATCTCCAATCCAAAATGAACTAATCATTGCAAGGTTAATATTTTCAATTGTAGCAATAACTTCTGTTCCCTTTTCTTTTCTTTTATATTTATCAATTTTTTTTATAAAAAAATCTTTTTTTGATTTGGGAACAAAAATAGTAGCACAAGTAGTGTCCTCTTCATCATGTTTTACATTTAATAATCTAATCTTTTGTCCAATATTCTCAAGACTTTTAGTTATAAGGTCGTATCCACTTTCCCCTTTTATTTGAAGATAAACACCTTCATTAGTAGATAAGGCAGAAACATTTGACTTCGATTCTTTTTTTCTTGCCTCATCCCATGCAAACAAAAATTGAGCTTCTATAAGATCTCCATGCTCTTTTCGATTAATTCTTTTTGGAAAATTTCCTTTCCCGCCACCACCAATTACAGGTATATATTTTTTATTTCTCCCACTTTCTGTAATAATAATATTTTTTAATTTCCTATCCATTTTACCATACCTATGCTTCTTTTTTATTAAATAAATTGACCCTATCTTTAAGGAAAGATATTAGAATTTCCTCAGTTATTGCTTGCCTATCAATTATAAATAATTTTATAGCTTCATTACAAGCCCTTATTATATCTGCATGACTTAAATATAACTCAACTATTTTTTTATAAATATTTATATTAAAAATACTTTGAGGCGATATATCTTTTAGTTTATTCAACAATATCATCTCGATCTGATTTATATCAGGTATTTCATATTTTAACACATCATCAAATCTACGAAATAACGCTTTGTCAAGTATATTGGGACTATTAGTAGCAGCAATAATAATGCTATAAGAATTAGCATTTTCTAGGAATTGAAGAAACGAATTTAATATTCTTCTCATCTCTCCAACATCATTATCAAGTGTTCTATCAGAACCAATTGCATCAAATTCATCAAAAAGATATACAGATGGATAATCTTCAATTTGTTCGAAAACCTGTCTCATTTTTATACTGGTTTCTCCCATATATTTAGTTATCAGCTTATCTATTTGGATCACAAATAAATCAAGCCCGAGTTCATTGGCAAGAACTGCGGCAGTCATCGTTTTACCAGTGCCTGGTTCTCCAGTAATAAGGATTTTACTCCTATTCTTAAGTCCATTTTTCCCCAATAAATCTCTATTTTTGTACTCAGTTAAGATTCGATTTATTTTTACATTTAGGCTTTCAGATAAAATTAAATCTTTCATCTGTACATCTGAGGAACTCAAGTCTAAAATATCGTTTTTATTTAAAAGTTCAAATTTTTTCTTTTTTATATTATTTTTTGGACTTTGAACAATATCTCTTATTTCTCTAGCGCTAACAATATGGCCTGCTCTGGCTTCATGAGCAGCTATTTGTAAAGCAATACTTTTAAATTTTTCCTCATCAGCCTCAAAATGCGTACGAACAAGTGCTTTTAATTGTTCTATAGTAGCCATACGATATCGCCTCTTTAACTTTTTTATTTCCTCTTATTAATTATACAATATTTTAATATATAAATCAAAATAATAAAATTCCCATTCCTCCCAAATCAACAGCAACCTTCACATTCCACATTTCCCCCGTCTCTTTCCAACTCTTTTGTTCCAATCTCCTTTGCCCTATCAACAGCCTCCTTCACCTTACCGGCCAATCCCCACACTTTTGCTTTTGGCACACTACAAAGAGCTATTCTTACCCATTTTTCTGCTATTACAGTAAAAATATTCTCATCTGCCAAAATATACCCCACTTTCTCTGTAAGTTCATACGTAGGTATCGATAAGAAAAATCCGCTTTTATATGGCAATATCTCTAACCCTATCTCTTTTGCCTCTTTCAAAAATATATCTGCTCTTTCTTTTAATAAATTTACATATTTCTCTCTTTCCTCTTTCAATCTTTTATATTTTTCCTTATTCAAAACGATATCGCTATACATTTTCATACCGCCCTTGGATACATTTGACCATGTAGATCTACATGAAAATGAGCAAACTTCATTAAAATCCCGAGCAATTGTTTCATCCCTTGTCAGAGCGATTTGTGCCCCTACCCGTAGTCCATAACTTGTTAATGATTTTGAAATACTAAATGTAAATACAGTCAAAATATTCTTAGGACGATTTTTAAAAATCTCCATATATTCTTCTTTATTTATCCCCGGGTCATAATCTATATATGCTATATCATTTATCAACACAATTTCTTTAGTTTTTGCAATTTCTTCAAAAATTTCAAATAGTTTTTCCCATTCTTCCCTTGTTAATTTGTACCCAGTTGGGTTTTGGCAAGGGTCATTTATAAGTATCATTATAGTTTCTTGTTTAGCTGCGACTTCATTTAATTTTTTTTCTACATCATTTAAGTTAAAATTCCCATTTTCATCAAATACCTTATAAGAATCAAAGGTCTTTTGATTATCGCTTATAATTGATTTATACGGCTCCCAAAGCCATTCTGGAATAAGTACTGTCTCTCCATTGTTCAGATAATTTTTTATCGTATTACTAAGGGCTCCTGTTCCTCCTGGAGTCGCTATCACTTCCAAATAGTGGCCTTTGAAATCTTCCTTGTAATTCTCTCCAAAAGTCGAAACCTTTACACTTTCTTTGAATTCATCACTTCCGGTAAGAGATGCGGCATATGCAGCAAAATCAGCCGGTTCTTGTGCATAATACGTCTCAGTTACTACATCATAGACTACAAGCTTATTATCTTCCCCATATAATGACCCTATCGTAGCATTTATTACTTTCTCCTGTCCATATTTTTCAACTGATTCTTTTGCACGGATTGACAATTCAAATACCCTGTCAATAATTTTTTTGTTCATTGCATCTTTGCTTAACATTTTTTCACCCCGTATTGTAAATTCGTTTTAAGTTCTAACAACTTTTTATAATAACATATTTTTGAAAATTTTTAAACATTTTTTTTATTTTTGATGCTTTTATTTTCATTTTTATTTTTCCATATTTACATATTCTCGTTTTTAAGCCTTTTATAGCCTATTATTTTTTTAAAAAATTATTTTTTGGAAATTTTTTTCTCTTGAAATTTTTTAGTTAAATACATAATAACCCGTATTGGTATAATGTTACTTAGTAAAATTGATATTTTATTAATAATTCCCGGTATAGAAATCATTTTGTTTTTCATAAAATCAGAATAGCATCTTTGCGCTACATATTCAGGCATGGTCATGTATAATTTATTTAAAAAAGTTTTTTCCAAATTCATCCCGACAAAATTGGAAAAAGTCGGTCCCGGACATAAAAGCATTATTTTAATATTTTTATTATCATTTTCAGAAACCAAACTAAGTGTTAGGGATTTGACATAAGATTTGCTCGCATAATACCCCGCCATTAAAGGTCCTCCATTCAATAGAGCCGCAACAGATGATACATTTATAATACCACCCTTGCCCTTATTTCTAAATTTCTTATAAAAATAATGCGTAAATTTTGAAAGTGCCAATACATTTACTTCTATCATTTCATTTTCGTCCGAAAAATCTATATCTTCATAATAATTTAATTGCCCCAAACCCGCATTATTTATAAGCACATCTATTTCAATATTTTCCAATTCTAAATATTTTATAAAATCATCTGTTTCTTTTGTCAAATCGACTCTTTTTATAACGATTTTATCCCCATATAAATCCTTTAATCCATTTAATTTCACTATATCTCTACCGGTAGCGATTACAATATATCCATTTTCTATAAATATATCTACCAGCGCATTCCCTATCCCACCTGTGGCTCCTGTTATCAGCGCATACATTTCTATCATCCCCTTTATATTAATTTGTATAATAAAAAATTATCGGCGCATTTCTGCGCCTTTTTTATTTTATTATTTTTTATAGGTACTCCCTTTTCTTCCTAAAATATTATAAACATTATATTCTCACTTGTTGATTGCTCATTTCTATTTTTATTCGGATTAGCACACATCCATTCGAACATAAACCTTGCATGTTCTTCAGTGGTTCTTATACATTTTCTGGTTCCTGTATACAATCCCAAGAACTCGTTTCTTTTTCTCATTATGAATTCTCTTTTACTCTCTTCATCGAAAGCTATCGGCGTCCCATGCATATACCCGCCACCAGAAAATCTCATCGCATATCTTGCATTACCTTCTTGTCTTCCCCTTGCATCTGTATATCCCATTATATATTTTATCATAGGCACGATAAAATATCCTTTTGGAGTCTCATACCCCAATTGACTTTCGATTCCTGTCTTTCCATATACATAAGAAATCAATACCCATACTCCGGAGCTATTTTTTTCGAACATCATCGTATTTTGATTTAATATATCAATAGCTACAACTTTTCTGAAATTTTTATTTATCTTAGGGTTTCTTGATATATAGCTGCTATTTATTACCAGATTTTCTTCAGGGATAGAAGCAACATTCACTGTAGCAGTTCCATTTCCTGTAGAAACAAGCGACATAATAGAACTATCCGGTATAAATATTGTCTCATTTCCCTTTTTGCTTGGTGTGTTTTGCTCCCAACTGGTTCCATATTTATCTTTTTGTTTTTTCGCATTTTCATTTGCGGGGTTTGGCACATATGAATTAGGTCTTACTAATTCCCTTCCCAAGGCAGTTTCAGTGTTTATAAAATCTTCCAGTTCTTTTATTTTATCCAATGCCTTTTCAAATCTAAATATTCTTTTCTTGGTTGATGCAGCCAATACATATCCGATATTTCCCTTTGCATCCTGCACTTTATACCAATCATTGCTTTTGTTATTTATTTTTTCAGTAACTTTTAATTTTGTAAGATATGGGTATGATATTCCTGCCTTTAATTGATCATTGAAATAATCCGGTTCCTTAAACAAATCAGCAGTGAGAGACGATACAAAAACATAATCTACATCTTTTGCAGAACCTCCTCTATATTTTTCGTTATATACGATATTTGTCGGAAGCTTATTGTCATAAACTGATATTGTCTTATATCTTTGCACAGTAGTAGTATATTTTGCCTGATCAAAAGTCAAAATCTTTGAATTTGCAAAACCCTTAACCGATAATATCCCAAACATTGCAACATAAATTAAAAATAATTTCTTTTTCAAAATAATCCCCCTTTCCAATTTTCTATGCCAAATAAATTTATAGAAAATTCATATTACATTCTATCATTATTTTTTTCACTATTCAAGCTTTTTATAGATTTTGTCTATCAAATTTTTCTCTAATTTTTCTCTAATTTTTCCCTAGTTTTTCTCTAGTCTTTCTCTACCAACAGTTGATTGCTTAAATAACTCTTTCAATTGTCCATCATCATTTTTTTCCAATGAGGATTTTATTTTATTCAATTCTTCTTCAAACTTTTTTATAGAATACAACAAATTTTCTTTATTTTCGAGAAATAACTCACTCCACAGGTCTTCATTTATCTTAGCTATTCTCGTCAGGTCTCTAAAGCTGTCTCCGATAAACTTACCTGTATCCCTTCCCTCTATATCACTATTTATAAGCGCTACAGCCAACGCATGAGTCAGTTGAGACGTGTACCCTATCATTTCATCATGAAACTCCGGAGATATCTTATTTACCCTTTTAAACCCCAAGCTATATGCCAAGTCCTCTATGATTTTTATATTTTGAAGTTTATTTCTTGCAGTAGGCGTGATTATATAATTAGCTCCCTTGAATACTTCATCCGATGCGAAATCTATTCCTTTCTTTTCCCTGCCCGCCATAGGGTGCCCAAAAATAAAATCTATATCACCTAGGTCTTTCAATAAAATTTCTACATCTTTTATAATCGGCATTTTAATTCCGGTAACATCAGTTATTATAACATTTTTTTTGAAATTATCTATATTATCTTTTATAAAATTTACAACTAATTTTGGATATATCGCAAGAATTATAAGGTCTATATCACCCAATATTTCTTTTCCATTTGTTGCTCCATCTTTTATTATTCCCATTTCTTTAGCTTTTTTTATGGTATCTGTATCTATATCAACTCCAAATACCTCTGAGCATTTTATTTTTTTCAGCCCCAACCCATAAGAACCCCCTATAACACCCAAGCCTACTATAGCTATTTTCATATTTTTAAAATTATTCGAATTATTTATGCTATTTATTTTATCCATTTCGTCTCCTCAAACTCCTTCCAAAGAAGATTATACTTAGTATTCTGGCTTTTGTCAAATTTTAATTGTGTTAAAATTTAGTATTTTTTTACTATTTATTCTAAGATTTTAAACATTTTTATTTTTTTATATTGAATTTTTTTTAAAATATGGTATGATTTATAATAGATGGAATTAATTTTGTAAAATAACTAATACTGATATAGTTTTTTATAGGAGTATTTTTATAACAACCATAATTATTCCTCATGACTATTATTATAGGAGGTGCTGCATGAAAAAAATAATTCAGACCGATAAAGCCCCCGCTGCTTTGGGTCCATATTCTCAAGCTATCGAGGTAAATGATACAATATATGTTTCTGGGCAAATTCCTTTTATTCCTGAAACTATGACTTTGGTATCTGATGATATCAAAGACCAGACCAAACAGTCTTTGGAAAATGTTAAAGCCATTCTGACTGCTGGTGGATATTCACTAAATGATGTAGTCAAAGCCACAGTTTTTATTAAAGATATGAATGATTTCGCTTCAATAAACGAAGTTTATAACGAATACTTTGGAAATGTAAAGCCAGCAAGAGCATGTGTAGAAGTTGCCAAGCTGCCAAAAGAAGTAAAAATTGAAATTGAAGTTATAGCTGTAAAAGGTTAAGGTCAAAAAAAATTATTTTTTTTCGTAGGGGCGCATGATTGCGCCCTTATGTAATAAAGTACCATTATGTATTACAATACCCTTATAAAATTGTAACTTTATGTAAACAAGTCAAATGCATATTGTAAAGGGCGCAATCATGCGCCCCTACACATATATAACTAAACCCGTAAACTCCCGTTACCTATTTAATATATCCTGTACTACATCATCATCTTTCGAACTATTATCCTGAGAATCAGGCCTTCCATAGATAGTATCCATAATATCTATGCTGAGTATACCCGCTATTCCATTGGCATATTTAGATTCCCTCTCCAATTGGAGCCCACTACTTCTTACTACGTATTCTCTGCCACCTTGTGCTACAAACCCGGTTCTGGGGTCTACATATTGCAGATATAGTTCTCCATTTTTAATATGGTTATCCAAATAAGAGAATTCTCCCGGAATATATAATCCTGTATTTATGAGTGTTTGATAATATTTGCTCCAAAGAGGAGCTGCCCCGCTTCCACCTGTTATTCCATCTACTTTCTTATTGTCATCTCTTCCGACATATATAGCAGTGATATATTCAGGTGTTATCCCAACAAACCAGACGGTTCTGTTTTCATTTGTTGTACCGGTCTTCCCACCTTGTGCGATGGCTTTTTTATCCTTAGTCAATACTCTGGCTCTGGCTGAACTTCCACGTGCTACAGAGCTCGATAACATCGAAGTTATTACACTTGTATCCACACTATCGAATACTTTATCTTTTTTTATTTCCTCTGTATAGATAATGTTTCCATTTCTATCCTCTACACTTGTCACCACTATCGGAGAAACTACATATCCCCCATTTGAAAACATCGAATAACCTATTGCCATCTGTAGAGGCGTTGCCTCGAATGAACCTAGCGCCGCAGTTAAATTTTCCGGAATTTTTATATTCGGATTTACTTTTTCTACTACAGATTTAAATGTATCTATTCCCACATTTCTTAGTAATTTTATTGAAACTATATTTAAAGACCTATCCAAAGCATTTTGCAGTGTTACATTATCTGAATAATTGCCTCCGAAGTTTTTGGGAACCCAACGTCCCTGTGAGAAAAAGCTGTCCTCAATTACCGTAGTCGTTTCATAACCATTTAACAAGGCAGTAAAATATAAAAACGGCTTAAATGATGAACCCACTTGTCTTCTGGCCATTGTAGCCCTATTAAAATTACCTGATTTGAAATCCCTTCCACCGACAATAGATATCACATGTCCATTATTGGGGTCTATAGTTACCATACCACCATTTAGGTATGATCTCCTTTTGAATAAATCATAATTCTCAAAACAATCCTTAGCCATATTTTGCATCTTTATATCCATCGTAGTATGGACAGTCAATCCTCCGCTAAAAACAAGTGGTTCCGGAAATTTATCAGTCAAAAATTCACTGACGATATTGGTAAAATCAGGATATACAATACTTGAACCGCCCTCTTTATTATATATGACGCTGGTACCGTTTGTAGCTACAAAATCCTCATCCAGGGTATCTTCATTTATAAATTGATAGTTTATCGCCTTTTCATATTCTTCATTGGTGATTTTATTATCTCTTAACATTTCACGAAGTATGAGATGAGATCTTTTTATAGCCGCATCCAAATGACGTCTGGGGTCATAGGTAGATGGTCTATTGGGGATACATGCCAATAACGCTGATTCAGCTATGTTTAATTCATCTACATCCTTTTTAAAGTAATGTTTAGCCGCCGTTTTTATTCCATAGATAGCATTTCCAAAATTTACTTCGTTCAGGTATTTTTCTAGTATCTCATCCTTTGTATATCTTCTCTCTATTTCAATAGTAATTATTGCCTCTTTTATTTTTCTGGACAATGTCCTTTCCTGAGACAAAAAAGCATTTTTTGCCAATTGTTGAGTAATAGAACTGGCACCTTGTACCGTTCTGCCGGCTTTGAGATTAGCCAATATTGCCCCAATATTACGTTTTATATGTATTCCGTGATGTTTGTAGAATTGCTTATCTTCTATAGATAAAAATGCTCCTTTAGTTATATCAGGTACATCCTTTACCCTCACTACATCTCTGGATTCTACAAATAAAATATCAATCAAATCACCGTTTCTATCAAATATTCTCGTAGGTAGAGAAGGAGAATAATTTTCTATAAGTTCGGCAATATCAGGCAATTCTTTGTAATATTTGTCCAATACATAATAAGCACCCGTTCCGCCAATGATACATACCAGAATCACTAGGATTATTATTAATTTTATAAACCTTCTTGCAAATTTTTTCAACTTTCTCACCTTTTTCTTATTTAAAATTCTATATTTATCAAGTTTTTTGTCTCAATTGCCCACAAGCTCCCATAATGTCTTGCCCTTTCTCATGCCTGATAGTTATATTCACACCTCTTATATCCTTCAAAACATGCAGGAATTTTTCGATTTTTTTGTCTGTAGGTGCCTTCAATCCTGTCCCTTCCACATGGTTATACGCAATCAGATTTACCACATGATCAAAACTTCTCACAAAATCCGCTAATGCATTGGCATCTTTTTCTGTTATGTTGAATCCGCCCAACATAATATATTCAAAACTTATCCGCCTCTTAGTCTGCTTTTGATATTCTTGTAATACTGCATACAAGTCTTCCAGTGGATTACTTTTATTGATTGGCATTATTTCGTCTCTTTTTTCATTTATAGCACTATGCAATGATATCGCAAGCTCTATCGGCAGTTTTTCCAGCAATATTTTCTCGATACCACTCACTATTCCGCATGTGGAAATTGTGATTTTTCTTTTGGAAATGTTAATTCCATTTTCGTTTGTCAATATTTCCAATGATTTCCTGACATTATCCAGATTTAGTAAAGGCTCTCCCATACCCATAAACACTATATTAGTTATGTTTTCATGGGTTTTTATTATCCGCCTTTCTATTGTATATACTTGATTTATAATTTCGTTTACATTCAGATTTCTCTCGAACCCATCCTGACCTGTAGCACAAAATTTGCATCCTATGGGGCATCCGACCTGTGATGAGACACAGATAGTATTTCTCTTATCCTTATGTCTCAAAAGAACTGTTTCTATTGTATTTTTATCTTCTAGTTGAAATAAATATTTTTCTGTATTATCTATCTTAGACGTTTTTAAATCCAATAAATTCAAAAATGGTATAAAAGCCCCTTCTTCCAACAATTCTCTGTCCTTTTTAGATAGATCAGAAATATCTCTAAAACTTCTCACTATCTTTTTGTGCAACCAAGTAAATATACTTTTTCCATAAAATGGTTTCATTCCTAACGTTTCTATATATATTTCTAATTCTGCCTGGGTCAGATTTAATATATTTAATTTATCTTGCATTTTTCCTCCACCAATTTTTCTACGATATTTGTAATAACCAAAAGTAATTCTTTATCTTTTATTTCTCCTTTGAAGTTTCCCCTTTCAGGTTTACCTCCGCCCTTTAGTTGCGGGCATTCCGCAATTAATAATTTCAACAGCTCTCGACAATCTATCTTGTTTGACATTATACTATATGAGGAATCTGTTCCTGTAATAAGCAAAAATTCATCCAAATTTATATATCTATTCAAAAACGATGCTACAGTTTTATTCTCATTATAGTATATAATCTTAATATTATTTATTTCTATTGCCTCTATCATCAACTGTTCTGCCAACAACTTAGCGTATTTATCAGAAATATTTTTCTCATCTGAATCCACTTTCTTTTTATCATTTATCATCTTTGATATCATATTGACAGTCTCGGTTTCCTTACAACTAAAAAGGTGACATATCTCTCTCAGTATGTTATGCTTTACAATATAGTCATCTATTGCTCTCGAACCGGCTATATAAAAGAATCTTGTATATTCTCCTTTTATTTTTTCATAATACAGTATTTTAAATAATCTTATGTCTTTGGTATTTTGAACATGAAATCCGGCACAGGCTGACAAATCTAAATCCTCTATTTTTACCAGTCTGACATCTCCGGTTACTTTACTTTTTATTCCTCGTCTTATGCCATCCACTTTCATGGCCTCTTCATGGGGAAAGATCTTTATAGTGACTGTCCTTGCATCCAGTATCACCTGATTCACACCATGTTCCAATTTTTTTATGATCTCATCGTCTATATCCAAAACATCTAGATCCACAGTAGAATATTCCTCAGACATTCGAAATCCCACCGTATTCAATTTGAAATTTTTATAAGCCAATGCAGAAAATACATGTTGAGCACTATGGTTTTCCGCAATATGGACTCGCCTTTCCTGATCTATGTCATAATCGTAAGTCCCATTTTCCAATGGGCTTCTTATTATAATACCATTTTCTAATACATTCAATACATCTATTTCATTGATCTTTCCTCTATCTCCTGATTGCCCACCTTTTCCATCAATGTAAAAAGGATTTTCTTCAAGCACTATAAAAAATCCATTTTCTCGTTTTTCACAAGACAATATTTTTACTTGCATTTTATATTCTCCCCAAATCTTTTCTTTGATGTATTATATCACATTTTGTCTAATTTTAAAATTATAATTTTAATATAAATACAAAATTTATTAAAACTACATCATAATATGTATAAAATATAAAAACTGGTGGATAGTAAACACCAGTCTTTTATATCTTGATTTCATACTTTTTAACTGTATAGATTGATTATTGAGATATTGTACTGTAAGCAGCTATTATTTCTTGTTGTTCTGCCATTTCTGATTCTAATTCTTTTCTCATAGCACCATATTGTTTTGCCAAATCACCATATTCTTTCTTATAATACTTAGTCTTTTTTCCATCCAGCAATTTAGCTTCTCTTCGCCTAAGTTCAGCATAAACTCTTCTTTGTTCATCTAGAATCTTTTGAGCTTCGTTTGCTTCTACTCTTCTTTGTTCTATCAAACCAGCTTCTTCTTCTTTTAACGCTCTGTAAGATTCTTCGATATCAGCAAAAGCTACGCTACGCTCTTCACTTGCATAACTAAATCCAGTAATACCAACTAGTATTATTGCCCCTAATAGTAATTTCTTCATAATCTCTTTTCCTCCTAAGATTTATTATTTATAATTAATCAATCTATATAAAAATATTTTTTCCCCAAAAGATGCTCTCTGATAAGGTTTTTTTTAGATATAAATATTCTATAACACTTATATGCATTTTGTCAATTTTTTTTATACATATTTTTGAATTTTTTTTAAAATCATTTATTTATTCAAAATGCTTATTTAATCATATTTTAAATATATATCACTGTCAATCTCATTATGGAATCATTCATCTCATACATTAAAATAAATGATTCAAAATTATTTTATAATTCACGTTTTACAGCGTTTCTTGTGTATTTACAGGTATTTGAATTTATATCATATACAGATTCATTTTAGGTGATATTCTTCAAATAAACCCTGTCTTATATATTTTTAAAGATGTTTCTTTAAACTATTTTTGACCTCTGCCCATTTTTATTCGATGTTTATATTTTTTTATATTTATAATCCTCTTTGTATATCTGTTATTATCTGTATTCCCATGGTTTATGCATTTTTATTGAATGGTTACAATACCTCAATCATTCAATAAACGACAAAAACATGTTCATGATGTATTATGGTTAAATTAATTTAATAAAACTACTTAGTATGGGAATTTGTTTTACGGTAAAAAATCTTTTTATTGGTCAAGATATGCTGCTAATAAGGCTAATCGTTTTTATAGTACGATTATACCACATTCTTTTGATTTTGTCATTATTTTTTTTACATACCCTAACTAGAAGTATGGAAATGTCAGTTTTTTTATAAGCAAAATAATGCAATTTATAAAAATATATTTTTATTTTATCACAAAAAATTATTGCAAAAATTTAAAAGACACTCTATTTCAAATAGAATGTCTCTTAAATTAAATATTTAATTTTTTTATAATTACAATATTTTTTACTTCTTTCCGCCCCTTGCTCTTATTTCCATTTGATTTAATCTCGCCAAGTATTCTTTTAATTTTTTGTTTTCCAATTGTAAAGCGTCGATTTCACTCTTTACATCTTTGAATTCTTCCATTACTGCATCATACTTATCCCCTAAGAAATTGTGTTCTGTTTCTTCCATGCCTAATTCAGCTTCCAATGCTCTGATTTCAGCTTCTTCTCTGTTCAAATAATACATTCTCTTTTTCCCGATGTCAAATGCGTTATCTGTTGCTTGTAATTTTGCTTTTTGATTATTTGGAGCTCTAAATACTTTCTCTTCCAAAGACTCAAATAAATCTTCCCTTTTTTCTTTCATTACTTTTTTTCCGTCTTTCAATCTAGTATCGGCCTTTGCTGGAGCTGCTTTTGGAGCTGCTTTAGGGGCAGGTTTTCTTGCAGTTGCGAATGATGTTGCGCCCATTACCAATATTGAAAGAATCAATAATGCTTTCTTCATTGTAAATTTCCTCCTTTTTAATTTAGAATCATAACCATATCCATATAATTTAATGCTTTATAAAATTTTCACCGTAATTCTTGCTTTGATTTTTACCATTTTAATAAATTTTTACTTTATTTCCCCATGATTTTATTCAACAAATTAAATAACAGCTAATCTTTTATATATTGTACAACATTTTTTTTAATTTGTCATCATTATTTTTTATTGCCAATAAAAAATAAAATCTCAGTCCTTCTAAAACACCGTAATACCGCCTATATTAGGATTTAAAATATTTCAAAAAAATTTTTTTTTAAAGCTCAAGATTAAACAATCTATAAATTATCTTAATTCATTAATTTATTCAATTAAAATTTTGTTTTTAAAATTCTGAAAACGGCCTATATTTTATCATATAAATTTTGTTTTTTTATAGTTTGTATATAAAATTAAATTATTTCATCTTTTTTCTAAAGCAATAATGGTTTTTCCGTCATGTTTAAATAAATTATTATTTAAAACTACCAATTTTAATCTATATAATTATAACAATAATTCTGTTAAAAGTCAATTGTAATCTTTTTTTTATTTGGTCGAAACGGGGCGTCCCCCGTTTCGAACCATTGTTTATTTATTTTTTTTGTTTTGGTTTTATTTTTTGGTTTTGATTTGATTTTTTGTTTGATTTTGATTGTAATTTTTTTATTTTTTGTTTATTATTTTTTGTTTGTTATTTTTGTTTTTATTTATCCTTGCACGGGCGTTGCGAGCAACGCCCCTACATGCATGTTATCCATTATTTAAACTTATATCTGAATCCTAATGAAACTACATTATCTGATACTTTTGATCTTTCTATTGCTACGTCATAGCTTATACTTACTGTCAAATCTTGAGCTGCTTCTATTTCTGCTCCGATTCCTACCCATGTTGTGTTCTTTGGTATTGATACACCTTTTACCTTATACTTAGTTTTAGCTGGATCTCCTGTTAACGTTGCATCAAATGAAAGGTCTTCTTTATTAAATGCTGATACATGTGTTACATGTCCACTCAATTTAACTTTTGATACTTGAGCTTGTGCTCTTACTCCTACTACTCCGGAAGTTTGGCTGAAAGTCTCAGACCCTGCAGTAAGTCCGAATGCATGTCCTTTTTCGCTAAATTTTCCTCTTTTAACTGTATCGTGCATCAATCCAATGAATGGTGTTATTTTGATATTTTTATTAATTTCGTATTTATAACCTAATTCAGCATAACCAGAATATACAGTATCATCATGGCTTGTCTTTAGATGAGTTGCTTTTGTGCCCTTGTTATCGACTATAATATCTCTTTCTACCTTTGCATCAGAGAATCCTATTCCTATTCTTCCCAAAGTATAGAAACCATTATCAGGGAAACTATAGATGCCGTATGCAGATATCGTTACATTAGTACTAGTTGCTTTCCCTGCAAATTTATCAAAATCAGCCTTTGCTTTAGATGCAGATACAGCAGCTCCTACTATGAAATTATCGAATAATTCTATATCAGCTCCAACTGTTGCTCCCCATACTTCTGTATCAGCTTGTGCCCAGCCTTTTTGATATATTTTACCTTTTGTGCCTATTCCACTTGTCCAGAATCCGATTCCACCCTTGTTTTCTTCATCAGATATCAAGTAAAGTCTGTTTGATAAGTCTTTGTTAAAAGCTTTAGATTGTTTGAAAATTATATTTTCTGAAGAAGCATATATTTCGCCTGATAAAGTTTCCCATACAGTAGGGAGTAGTGCTGCCGGTGTACGTATTATACTCCATGCTGCTGTCTTGAATTCGCTTGTTCCTTCTACTCCCATTAAAGAAGCAAAGACTTTATCTAGATTTTCTCCA
>JAITPM010000063.1 GCA_031289425.1 Fusobacteriaceae bacterium | reverse complement strand
GTGGTTTAAAGTAGAATTAACAGCAGAGAATAAAAATATGTTTTATTTACCTAAAGGATTTGCTCATGGATTCCTTGCATTGGAAGATGATACAGAATTCCAATATAAATGTACTGATTATTATGCTCCGGAATATGATTCCGGGATATTGTGGAATGATAAGGACATTGGTATAGATTGGGAATTTGAGAAATATGGATTAAACAAAAGTGAAATCATATTATCTGAAAAGGATAAGATTCAGCAAACATTAAAGGAATTTATTGAAAAAGGGATAAGGCTATAGAACAGGTATTTATACCTCTTTTTAGTAAAAAAATATTCAGATATTTTTAGCATATCATCAACATATACAGAAGGTACAAATATCAGTTTAGCATAAACAATTATGATAAAACTAGAAAATACATAGGGATATTGTTAGAAATATATATATATAATATCTTGCTCCGTTATCATCCCCAAAATCATCGGATTATTTTGCAGATGGAAAAATTAGGAAATCTATAATTCCTATTGTAAGAATAATTACTAAAAATAAGGATGGCAATTTAGAATTAAAAGATAAAATAAAATTAAGTAGTATGTTCCCAATATCCAATTTGAATGTTGTACAAGAATACGAAATAGAGAAAAAAATCGATGAAAACTATAGATTTATCATAGAAAAAGAATTGGAATTTATTGATAAAAATAAAAATTTGATATTTAAAAATTCCAAATTATTGTATGATCAAAAAATAAAAAATTTGGATATCGGATATATTAAAAGTACAGTTGATTTTAAGTTATTAGAAAAAAAAGCAAAACAATATAGCAAAGTTGGGAAAATTTTTGAAATATTTTAATAACCTTTGGATAATTCGTCATGGTTACAGTATAACAAATCACTACATATTTTTTTATTTATATTAATCGCATTTATTTAATATATCATGTTTCTCGTTCACAAATAAATCTTGCTTTCCTTTAAATTCTTATATTGCCAATTCTACAATTTTACTATCTTCAAAATTACATTCACTTATATTCACTCTTCTCGGGAAAATCTCACCCATGCTGAAAATAGGTTTTAGAGATATAAGAGGTTTTTATCGTAGCGATGGCAAAAGGTAATAAGCTCATGAATTAAATCGTCTCGGTACACAGGAGAATTCTGATCCTGATCTCGATTAGATAGTGCTAAAAGAGTAATTGTTTTCATAACTTGATCCTTATCAAATAAGTCATAGGTGTCCGAGTACATGTAAATCAAGTCAATTACTTCGCTAAATTCAAGCGATTTGATATATTGAGGGTAAGCAGAAACAGTAGCTCTATTGTTCATTTTATCTCTGAATTTTTTTATTGTGGTTGATATATCTTCATAGAGATACCTCCATGATTCTTCAGGTATTGATTTGAATTCCTTATTGATCTTAATGATAATTTCTTGTAAATCCTCAGTTGACATATAGTCCTCCTATGGGGTTAATATTTTAATCCAATAATATTTATTTCTTTTAACTCAATTATATCAAAATTGTTGAGCACATGCTACTTTTTTATGGATATTAGATATCTATATTTAACAATACATGATAAAATATAGTAAAATATGCTTTTATTTAGGATATCTGACTTATGAAAGCATTACCAATAGGTTTACTCTATTCACAAGACCGAGAAGATTTGAAAAAACCCTCAATATGTCCATGCTCTCATATTTTTTTGATATTCAAAATACAAAAGAAAAAACTATTCCATCACTATAGTCTTTGGACTCTTTTACTATTCAGTGGATATTTTACAATTCATAATTTTAGCTTTAGGATAACTGTTAGATTTGCCTGAGAACATATAACATATTCCAATATTGAGAGTGGTAAAGGTAGAAAAGATTGAAACATAAAAAATTAAGAATATAACTACATTATAAACCACAGAAACTGCAAACTACTCAGAAAATTTCTCTTTTAATTTTTCGATTCCATATTTATAATGCCCCAGCATTACTTCCATAGCGCCATCATAATCTTTTGCTTTATATTTTTCCAGTATACTTCTATGGTGCTGTAATGCTTCTTGTTTATTTTCAGGGTCTTCACAGACGATTCTTGTCAGGACACGTCTCAAAACATTGTATCTTTTAAATGTTCCTATAAGAAATATATTTTTTGAAAAGTCCAAGAATGTCTTATGAAACTTAAAATCATAATAACAATATTCATCATCATTTCTAGCATTTTCTTGCATATTTATAATCTTTTCCAGAGCATCTATGACATTATCGGCCTCCCCTTTTTGTGCAGAAATTTTTACAGCGGAAGAACAAATGACGCATATAAATTCGTTAACTTCTTCTGCAAAATTTAAGTCAAAATTTATAACTTTAGCTCCTGTTTTGCTGACTTCTTGGATTAATCCATCCATATGGAGTTTATTTATAGCATCCCTCACTGGAGTCGAACTTACAGAAAATTTATCCTGTAATTCCCTATTGACTAATTTTTCCCCAAAAGCTATTTTTCCATTTAATATATCTTCTTTTAAAATTTCGTATATTTGCTCATTTAAAGTTTTTTTTACAAGATTCATCGCCGTATCCCCCCGTTTATATTATCTGTTTTGTCCACTTTACATGATTTTAGATATATACTCCCCTAATTAGTTTAGCACAAACTAAACAATTATTCAATATTTTTAATATTTTTTAAATTAGTCTATTGACTTTTAAAAATAAATATAGTATCATAATATTGTTAACGCATAATGCATCACACATAAGGCGTTATTTATTTGGGACGTGATTAAAAATGGTAAGAATCTATGAATTTATTGAAATGATTGTTTTTTCTATCATAGGAGGAAAATTATGGATGAAAAAATGAAATTTATGCCTGAACCATTTAAGATCAAGATGGTAGAAAAAATGGGCTCCCTTGATAAGGAAGGGAGAAAAATGGCAATAAAAGAGGCCGGATATAATACTTTTCTTACAAACTCAGAAGATTGTTATATTGATTTGCTTACAGACTCTGGCACTAATGCTATGAGTGACAGGCAATGGGCCGGGCTTATGATGGGAGATGAAGCCTATGCAGGAAGCAGAAATTTTTTTCATTTACAAAGTGTAGTTAGAGAATATTTTGGATTCAAACATGTCGTCCCAACGCATCAAGGGCGAGGTGCAGAAAATATTTTATCTACCCTCACTATAAAACCGGGTGACTATATACCTGGAAACATGTATTTTACTACAACTAGATTTCATCAAGAGAGAAACGGTGGGGTTTTTAGAGATGTTATTATAGACGAAGCTCATGATCCTGCTGCTATACATCCTTTTAAAGGAAATATAGATCTAAACAAATTTCAAACTTTAATTGATGAAGTTGGTGGTAAAAAAATACCATATATATGTGTAGCTGTTACAGTAAATTTGGCCGGCGGGCAACCAGTTTCTATAGGAAATATAAAAGCCGTATCGGAATTGGCGCATAAACACGGAATAAAAGTTATGTTTGATGCTACAAGATGTGTGGAAAATGCATATTTTATCAAAACAAGAGAAAAAGGATATGAAGATAAAACTATAAAAGAAATAGTGCATGAAATGTTTTCGTATGGTGATGGTTGTACAATGTCTGGTAAAAAAGATTGCTTGACCAATATCGGTGGATTTTTATGTATTAATGACGATGAGTTGTATACTAAAGCTACAGGAATGGTTGTACAATTTGAAGGAATGCCATCTTATGGTGGACTAGCAGGAAGAGATATGGAGGCCATGGCAATAGGGTTGACGGAATCTTGCGAGTTTCCTTATATCAGTCATAGAGTAAATCAAGTTCGTTATCTTGGGGAAAAATTGGATGCAGCAGGAATTCCTATGATAAAACCTTATGGTGGACATGCAATATTTGTAGATGCAAGAGCATTTTTAGATCATTTAAATCAAAATGTTTTTCCAGCTCAAGCATTAGCATCAGCAATATTTGAATTTTCTGGCGTTAGAGCTATGGAAAGGGGTATTATATCTGCGGGAAGAGATATTGTGACTGGGGAGGATCATTATCCAAAATTAGAAACTGTGAGACTCACAATTCCTAGAAGGGTGTACACTTACGCACATATGGATTATGTAGCGGAAGCTATTATTGAATTATATAAAAAAAGAAGGGATATTAGTGGCCTAAGATGGGTTTATGAACCGAAAGTTTTGCGGTTCTTTACGGGAAGATTTGAAACTATAAATGAGGAATTAATAAAGGGATATTAGATATAATACAATTACATATAAAATGCTTAATTTTCGTAAACTCCTAAAAAAACTACTACAAAATGATAATCTCTTATCGTTTTGCGGTAGTTTTTTATAATCATAATTATATTTTATTTTTTTAAAATTATAGTTTTTAAATAATTGAGTTCTTTCCAAAATACTTAACTCCAGATAAGAATTCTGGCAGTTCTCTTTCAATATTTTTAAAGTATTCATCCACCATTTCTCCAATGATTTCATCAATCATTGTTTTTATGATTTCGATTTTATCTTTACATGAGTCTCTTTGAATATTAACTCTTTTTATATCTCTTTCTATTTTAGAAAGGTCTTTTCTAGCTGTTTCGATTTTTTTAATTTCTCCATTTACTAATTGAATGCTGTCACTATCTATAATATCAAGTCCAATTTTTCCTTGCAAAAAATTCTTCTCAATTTCACATTTTTTTAATTCATTGGTAGCATTTGATCTTTGAACATTGAGACTTTCTAAATTTAATGTAAAAATTTTGACATTTTTTCTTTCATTTCCAATTATATCATTATATCGCTCTCTCAAACATTTCCAATCTGGATCAAGAGAATCAATGATATCTGCAAGAGGAATATCATCAATCTTGTCATCTTTATTTCCTTTAATTACACGCTCAATAAAATGGGAACAATCAGAAGCATCCTCTATTATATCATTTTTTACGCTTTCCAGATCTTCTTTATGTCTTTCTATTTTTTTCAAATATTCTTCTTCTGCTCTCTCAATCAAGTCTTCTATTTCTAATTCTTTTAATTTTAAATCAGTTTTCAAATCAGAAACATCCAACATCATTTGCATTTGTTCCATTTTTTTGTAAGCAGTCAAACTTTTCCCTTGCAAATCTTCAATATTTTTTCTGATTAATCTTAAAGAACTTTCATGCTGTGCTCTCACTTTTTCGATATCATTTTCAAGTTTTTTATTTTCTTCTTTTTCATATTCTTCGATTTTTTCAATTAAAAATTCAAATTTGTCATTTATTGTATTTGACATTTTAAATTCCTTTAAAAGAGTATTTGCATTTAAACTAGCACTCATATACCCCGTCTCCCTTTATATAAATTTTTATCAGCACTACTTTATCTAATAAATTATACCATATTTATTTATGGTTTGCATACCAAAAAAAAATTTTTATATAAATTTTGAGTAAGTCTTTATTTTATTAATTTTTTATTTATAAACCCGCTATTTTTAAAAATTCGTTGTAATCTTTGTCAAATACATTTTCTAGTTCTTTCTTATATCCTATTACAATCCCAATATCTGCATCTTTGAATTCTTTTAAGATTTCATTAACTCTTTCTTTGCTATCCAATTCTAAAGTAATTTTTTTTGCTCTTGTTCTAAGGATCAGCCTTGATACGACCATAGTCGATCTACCACAGCAAACAGACAATTTTACATCTTCTATTTGCAAATAAGCCCATAAAATTTCACTTATAGGCATCTTTCTCTTTAATAAAAACGTTTCATAATGGAAATTATCATTTTCAATATATGCTACACCCATAGTATCACCTCTTTTTATAGCTTTTCTCTTATAATCTCTTATTTTATAGTTTCTTTATAGTTTTTTATCCTATATGTTCTTATTTCTTATTATAATCCTTTTTCATCATCTTATCAATACATTTTCTCTATTTAAAATTTTTTATTCTTTCGATTGCTTCGTGTAATTTATCTATACCTACAGTGAGAGCCATTCTGACATACCCCTCTACCCCAAAGGCCATTCCAGGAACCACCGCAATTTGAGTTTTTTCTAATAAATCCATAGCAAAATCTAAAGAATTTTTATTTGAAATTTTTTCGTAATTTACAAATAGATAAAATGCACCCCTACACTCTACAACATCATAATTTAATTCTCTGAGGGCAGACATCATATATTCTGCTCTTTCTTTGTAGATTGCTACTATCTCATCTATTTCATCGTATTTATTAAGAGCAATATTTCCCATTTCCAAAGATAATGCCACAGGAGATCCCACATTATAAGAACTTGCATTTAAAAAATATTGTCTTAGTTCTTTTGGAACTATAGTATACCCATTTCTCCATCCGGTCATGGAATGAGACTTTGAAAATCCATTGGTAATAATTAATTTATCTTTTATAGTGGGAAATATCCCAAAAGACGTGTATTCATCAAAGGTTATCATATTATATATTTCGTCTGCAATAATAAATATATCTTTTTCAGAAATATAATCACATATATTTTTTATTTCTTCATAGGACATTACAACACCTGTAGGATTGCAGGGATTACTTAATATTATTGCCTTTGTCTTGGATGTTACAGCGGATTTTAATATATCCAAAGTAACTTTAAAATTATTCTTACTGATGTCTACAATAATAGGTATTCCATATGCTAGTGACACCAATGGAGGATAAGCAGGATAATATGGAGCAAAAATAATTACCTCATCTTCCGGATTTATAATAGTCTTAATAGCAGAAGAAATTGCCTCTGACGAGCCGATATTAAATAGTACATTTTCATGGGTAAAATCAGTTCCAAATTTTTTATTATAATGTTCGGCTGCCAATGTCCTATTCAAGACACTTCCGGCAGTAGGTGGATAACCAAAATGTTTGTTTTTAGCCAATTCCAATGCTTCTAGGATTAATTGTTTCGGAGTAGGGATATCCGGTTCTCCAATAGTGAGATTAATAACATTTTGATATTTTGCACTTTTCTCTGATATAGTTCTTATAACAGAATACTGCAATTCTTTTACTTGCTTATTAATCTCCACTTTAATTCCCCCTTAGATCATCTACTAATTCAGTCTTATTTTTGGTTTTTTCATCCACGTCTTTTATTATTTTAGCAGGATTCCCGCCTACTACGACTCCCTCTGCTACATCCTCTAGCACAATCGCTCCAGCACCTATGACAGCACCTGCTCCTATATGGACTCCCTCTATTATGACGGCATTGGCTCCGACTAGCACATTGTCCTCTACTATGACCGGCTTTGCTGATGAGGGTTCTATGACCCCGGCTAATACGGCTCCTGCTCCTATATGGCAATTTTTACCGACTATAGCTCTACCGCCGAGTATGGCGCCCATATCAATCATTGTGTTTTCCCCTATTTCCGCTCCAATATTAATGACTGCTCCCATCATTATTACAGCGTTTTTTCCTATTTGTACTTTATCTCTTATCACAGCTCCGGGTTCTATTCTGGCATCGATATATCTCAAATCAAGAGTAGGTACTCCAGAATTTCGTCTGTCATTTTCAATATAAAAATCTTGTATTTTATCTTTATACTTAGCTAATATTTCATCTATTTCAGTTCTTTCTCCTATTAAAATATAAGATTTATCTCCTTTAAAGACCTTGGCATCACACTTTAGTCCATCCAGGTCACCATTTATATAGGCCTTAACCGGAGTTTTTTTAACAGAATTTTTTATATAGGCAATTATTTCCTCTGCACTATTGAGGTTATTCATTTGCACCAACTCCTATCTCATTTTTTTAAATTATATCTTCCATTGTATATAGTCCGATTGGCTTATCAAGTAGGATTTTGGCTGATTTTATTGCACCAAGGACAAATATTTTTTTAGAAGCCGCAGTATGTTTTATTTCGAGTATTTCGTCATCACCATAAAATAAAACAATATGCTCTCCTGCTACGGTTCCACCTCTTATAGCGTGTATACCTATTTCATTTTTTTCTCTCTTTTTATTTCCATACCTTCCAAAAATATTCTTTGTTTCACCATCTATTTTACTAGCAATAACATTAGCTAAAGTTTTGGCTGTTCCACTTGGAGAATCGAGTTTTTTGTTATGATGTTTTTCTATGATTTCTATATCATAATTATCTTTTAATATGGGAGTGATTTCCTTTAGAATTTTTACCATTATATTTATCCCGAGAGATGTGTTCGAAGATAGCAATATTGGAATATTTTTACTTGCTTCTGCAATTTTATCGTAAATATCCTTCGGATATCCGGTAGTTGCAATCAATAAAGGAATTTTTTTAGAAGTTGCAAAATTAAGTAAACTTTCTATTCTTGAATAATGTGAAAAATCAATTATTACATCACCTATTTCATTTGTAAGTTCGTCTGCAAAGCCGCTTACTTTCAATTCTTCATTTTCATCTATGGTTTTCCTAAGAAGTACACTCATAGTTCCTGTCCCATGAATTATAATGTTCATAGTTTTACCCCATTTTTTGAAAGATTTTCTATTATTTTTATTTTAGCTTCCTCTGCTATAGGTCCAAGAGGAGATCTACACGAACCTACATCAAATCCCAAAACATTCATAGCTTCCTTTACAGGAATAGGATTGACTTCTATGAACAAAGAATTTATAAGTGATAAATATTTAAGTTGCAATTTTCTTGCTTTATCGTAATCATTATTGTATGAAGCCCACGCCATTTCATGTGTTTCTTTTGGAATAATGTTAGCTGATACCGAGATAACTCCCTTTCCGCCCAAAGAAATAACAGGTACAGCGACATCATCATTTCCTGAGTATATATCAAGTTTTGGAATCTCAGCAGCTATTTGAGCTGTATATGATAGATTACCAGTGGCATCTTTTATAGCTACTATATTTTCTATTTGTGCCAATTGTTTTAATAATTTTATAGATAAATTGACCCCTGTTCTGCTTGGTACCACATAGATAATAATAGGTATCTTTACTGATCCTGCTATTTTTTTATAATAATCAAAAATTCCGCTATCATTTCCTTTGTTATAGTAAGGAGTGACAACCAGAAGGGCATCGACGCCGCATTTTTCAGCATCTATACTCGTTCTTATTGCATGTGCTGTATCGTTTGTGCCGGTTCCGGCTATTACTGGTATTTTCCCATTAACTTTTTTTACAACAAATTTCAAAATTTCAATTTTTTCTATATCTGAAATAGTTGGGCTTTCACCCGTGGATCCATTTATAATTAGAGCATCTGTATCATTTTTTAGATGAAAATCAATAAGATCAGAAATTACATTATAATTAATTTTATTGTTTGCATCAATAGGTGTAACCAATGCAACTCCCGAACCAATAAATATAGACATAATTACCTCCTTAATAGCCTTAGCTTAAAATTTATTAAAAAACAACTGTGCTATTTGTACCGCATTTGTAGCAGCACCTTTTCTTATATTATCTGCAACTGTCCAAAAACTTATACTATTTTTAGCACTCAAGTCTCTTCTTACTCTTCCCACAAGTACAAAATCTTGACCGGATGCATCTCTTGCAAGAGGATATTTGTTATTTTTAGGGTCATCTATTAAGATAAGCCCATCAGAATTTTTAAAAAGATTTTTAACTTCATCTATATCAAAATCCTTTTCTAATTCAGCCGTAATTGATACTGAATGAGAATTTATCACAGGCACTCTGACACAAGTGGCAGTTATAGGCAAATCAGGAATATTCAATATTTTTCTTGTTTCATTTACCATTTTTATTTCTTCTTTGGTATATCCATTATCTAAGAACACATCTATATGTGGTAGACAATTGTTTACTATAGGATGCGGAAATTTTTTAGGTTCTTCGCCTTTTAGGCCATTTTCCAAATCTTCTATTCCTTTTATTCCTGCTCCAGATACTGCTTGGTATGTATTATAAATAACACGTTTTAATCCATATTTTTTATTTAATATATCCAGAGGTTCTACACATTGGATTGTAGAACAATTGGGATTGGCTATTATATTGTTATTTTTGAAAGCAGCCTCCGGATTGACTTCCGGCACGACTAAAGGCACAGCATCGTCCATTCTCCATGCCGAAGAATTATCTACCACTAGACATCCCTTACTCGCAGCTATTGGTGCAAATTTTTTGCTTGTATCTCCACCTGCTGAAAATAATGCTATATCTATACCTCTATCAAAACTGTGTTCAGTTAATTCTTCCACTTCGTATTCTTTATTTTTAAAATTTATTTTTTTCCCTGCACTTTTTTTAGACGCAAATAAATAAAGTTCGTCAAAGGCTACATTTCTTTCTTCTAACACTTTTAAAAATGTACTGCCAACTAACCCAGTTGCCCCTACTATTGCTATTTTCATTTTTCCCTCCAGTTCATTTTATAGATCAAATTTTTTATAGATTAAATTCTTTAGCAGTAACTTCTACTGCTTTATTTATACATTGTCTGTCAATACTACAAGACATACTTATTTCAGATGTCGTCACTTGGTAAAAATTTATTCCTTCTTTACTTAGTATCGAAAAGAATTTGCTTGCAACTCCTGTATTATTGGCCATCCCGACACCAACGACTGATATCATGCCTAGATTATCTATTAAATCTATTTCAGCTTCTGGTATTTCTTTCTTTATTTTTTCTATGGCTTCATCCAACAAATATTTTTCATTAAAAGGAGCACTAAATGAAATTCCTAACATGTTTCGTTTATTTATATTTTGCGATATCATATTGATATTTAATCCGAATTCT
The DNA here is from genome assembly GCA_031289425.1 of Fusobacteriaceae bacterium. Classification (GTDB taxonomy): domain Bacteria; phylum Fusobacteriota; class Fusobacteriia; order Fusobacteriales; family Fusobacteriaceae; genus JAISST01. The sequence continues at coordinate 24,156 of JAITPM010000063.1, read as the reverse complement.
GTAGTTACAGTAAAGATTTTTGCAATTTTCTCCGATGAATATTCCAAGTTTGATATAGTTACTACCAATATTTCCTTTGTGATGCTGATTCCAGTTATTAACTTATCTTCTAATCCATAACTTTTTTCCATTATATAAGTTCCTCCATCTTCACATAGACTTTTTCCCACATATATGATTACACCATATTTTTTACCTATTTCGACTGCCCGGGTTTCCATGACCCCAGCCCCTAAATGTGACATTTCCATCATTTCTTCATAGGAAATATATTCCAAAAGTTTGGCATCCGGATAGACTCTCGGATCGACATTGTATATTCCATCCACATCTGTATAGATCCTACATTCGCACCGAAGTATAGCTGCAAGAGCTACAGCACTCGTGTCAGACCCTCCACGACCCAGAGTAGTGATATCTCCCTCTTCATTTATACCTTGAAATCCTGCTATTAAGACAATTTTACCAGCTTCTAAATGTTTTTCTATTTTTTCTACCCCAATATTTTTTATTTTACTTTTCGTATGAATACCTGTAGTTTCTACTTTCGCTTGAGCTCCTGTCAAAGATACTGCATTTTGACCTTTTTCATTTAAAGCAATAGCTAAAAACGCTATTGTTTGTTGCTCTCCAGTCGATAATAAAGAATCCAATTCCCTTTGATTTGGTTTTTCAGAAAATTCTTTGGCTTTATTTATGAGTTCATCAGTAGTTTTTCCCATTGCCGAGGCAACGACTACGATTTCATCATATTTTTCTTTTTTTAGTTTGATTATATAATCGGCTATTCCTTTGATTTTTTCAGCAGTAGCTACACTGCTCCCACCGTATTTTAAAACGACTCTCATTTTAACCTCCATATTTATAGCAGTATTGCAAATAAACATTTTTATACCAAATTTTATAAAAAAACCAGCATGAGCTTCTGCTGGTTTATAATCATAATCAAAACAAAACTTATGTATTGACAATATATTTAACCACAGAAAGCGCAACATTGAGCCTATCTCAATGACAGCTACACAGATATTATCTGTATATCCAATCCTAAGCTAAAGTCCAAAACTCAGAATTTCGGCGATATCTCCTTTTCTTATATTTCATCGTTTGACTAAAACTCCATATAAGTACTAATAGGTATCGCACCTCAGTCTGTTATATTATGTACCTTATTATACATAATATAATACATAATATAAAATATAAAATATAAATAGTTAGGATATAATGAATATATTGTTCATAATAAATATATTATCTAAAGCCGCAAACATGCTTTATCTTGAGCTTTAATATTATTTATGCAATATTTTAAATAAATAAATTTACATTTTTACACTTATTCTATATAATAAAAATAACAATAATTTTATAAAACGTCAAATATGATGAAGTGATCGTAATATGGAAATTCGCCAATTAGAAAAAAGTAAAAAACTTGGATTTTTATTCTTTATTACATATAATGGAAAAGAATTTGCTACTTTTGATGAAATGAGGGACAAAAATAATATCAATAAAAAAAGTGTAAAAGGGACTTTTTCTGGTATAATGAACGATATAGGCTTTTTTTGGGCTAATGGCCTTCAACAAGGAGCAAGGACTGATAGTAACGTAAGTGCTATTGAAAATATTTTATATGCAAGTAGTAATTTTACTCTAGATATTAATGAGCTTATGAGTAAATTTAATAATATTTCAGGCAAAAATTTACAAATAAAAAAAATTTATAAAACTTTTCCAAACCTAGTTATTCCTTCGCTTATAACGGCAAGAGAATACATATATAGACCGAGGTTAAAATATATTATAGATCCCATAGATGTTATCGTGAAAAGATGTAGTGAGCTGAGCGGCATCTATGATGTGAGTGATTTTACTGATAATAAAGGAAAATTATTAAAAGAACATGTACGTTCAGTAGAAATATCATTTAAAAATAATAGCCTTATATTTAAAGGTAATTCTTTTATGCCTCATCAGGTGAGAATTATGTCATCATATATTTTATCCGGTAATAAAAACCCATACCCCGCAAAATACCTGACATTAAACAAGTTATATTTAGATGAAAATCTAAAAAATATGATTTTAAAAAGTATTGATATGGATAATCTTGATTTTGATGACATGCATTACAATAAAAACATAGAAAAAATTGAAAAAACTACTGATGGAAGCCTATATATTTTTTATGTAAAAAGAGAAAATAAGGGAGCTGTCATTGGCAAAAACGGAAAAAATATAAATGTACTAAAAAAGAAATTTGGAAATATTGTAATTAAGGAGATATAAAATTATGTTAATATCACGATTAAAGCAATTATTTTCTTATTTTTTTGAAAAATATGATATTCTCAACAATAATGAAGTAAAAAGTGTATTGTCGACTGAAGAATATATTTTTTTTGATAAAATGGATAATTATGATAAACTACATTCTTTTAAACTTTATAAAAAAACTCTTGTAAACCCTTTGCTTAAAAATGATACAAATTATTTGAAATTGGCATTACTGCATGATTCTGCTAAGGGGCACAATTCTTTTTATGAGAGAATGATTGAAGTAACATTTAAAAAAAGTAAATTATCTAACCATGGGCATAGAGCCTTTGAAAATCTAAAAAATATAAATTTTGAAGTTGCAAAACTTTGCAAAATCCATCATACTGATAGTAATGATATAAAAATGAAGGAGTTCCAAAAATTAGATGATTGATGAAATACACAATAACAAATTATAAATAATATTAAAAATGAAATAGGAGGAATTATGGTAAGATTGTATAATGATTGGGATGGGATTTTAAAGAGTGAATTTGAAAAAGATTATTACAAAAAAATAAGAAAATTTTTAATATCTGAATATAAGTTCTACACGGTATATCCAGATAAGAATTATATTTTTACTGCACTAAAATATACGAGTTATAAAGATTGTAAAATTCTCTTGTTGGGACAAGATCCATATCATGGTCCAAACCAAGCTCACGGTCTTGCTTTTTCTGTAAATATAGGCATAAAAACACCGCCATCCTTACAAAATATATATAAAGAATTGCAGGATGAATATGGATATAAAATACCTAATAATGGATATTTGACTCCATGGAGTAAGCAAGGAGTCCTCCTTTTAAATACTTCATTGACAGTAAGAGAGGGTATACCAAATTCCCATTCTGATATAGGTTGGGAAATATTTACAGATAACATAATAAAGTTATTAAATGATCGGGAAGATCCTGTTATATTTATATTATGGGGTGCAAATGCTCGTAAAAAAACTGAATTTATTAATAAAAATAAACATCATGTGTTGGAAGCAGCACATCCGAGCCCATTTTCAGCTAATAGAGGATTTTTTGGTTGTGGACATTTTAAAGCTGCAAATGAAATTTTGAAATCTATCGGAAAATCTGAGATCAATTGGGAAATAAAAAATGTGTAGTTAACCTTGCCTGAAAGGCTGCTACAAAATAATAAAGTATATTATTTTGCAGCAGCCTCTAGGGTGAGGATTAAAATATTTTAAGGGCGATATTATCTATATAACTGTTGTTATAAACTCTCTAAAGTTGATTGAAACCAGAATGAGTGTTACGATACCTACAACTACTCCATAGATAAAGAACGGAATAAATGTCTTTTTAATAATTTCTCCTTCACGATTCAATAGTCCTACTACTGTACATGCTGCTATTACGTTATGCACGCAGATCATGTTTCCCATAGCTCCTCCGGCTGCTTGCGAAGCAATAATAATAGTTTGAGGAAGCTTTAGAATTGATGCCACATCCCATTGGAATTGGGCAAATAGCGTATTTGAAACAGTATTTGAACCTGTGATATAGGCTCCCAATCCACCTATGTATGAAGAAACGACCGGCCATAAAGGTCCTACTTTGAGTGCGATAGTTTCTGCCATGGCACGAGGCATTGATACTATATCTGTATTTACACCTAATGCTTTCAAGCTTTCTATCAAGGCTTTATTTGCCGCAGGGAAACTACCTGACCCTTGGAAAACCTTTACCAATGCTACAGAGGCACAAAGCGAAATTGTAGCAGGTCCCATTTTAAAGAATGTATCTTTCCATGCTGCTCCTGCTTTTTCCAATGGCATTTTATGCAAAACAATAGTTAAAAGCGCTATTACAGCAAATGGTAAAGTACCCGGAAGATTAAGTAACTTTATACTATTGTCACTTACTCCTGACCATCCCAATATATTTCTGATATCTATAATTAGGTATTTATTTATCCATACACTGAACGGAAGAGAACGAATACGAGTTATCATAAGTATAAAACCTATTAATATATAAGGCATCCATGCTCTAAGTTGACTCATTGTAGGTGTAAGCTCTTTCTTTTTATCAAAAGCAACAGTTCCTGTCCATGATTTATCCCATTTAGAATCATCTCCAAATGTCCATACCTCTTTTGGTACGCAAAATCCTGCTTTTGCTCCATACATGACTACTCCTAGACCTATTAATCCTCCTAATAATGCCGGTGTCTCAGGGCCTACTAACCATGCCAGTCCCATATATGGAACACCAAATGCAAATGAAGCAAATAGAGAGAATTTCCATGCAGCCAATCCATCTGACCAACTACGTTTTGGGCCATACAAACGAGTAATAAATCCCAACATGAAAATCGGTAAAATGAATATCATGGGTAAATGCATAAGAGATACATTTTCTCCAATAATTTTGTAAAAAGCGGCATCATTTGGTAAAACATTTCCTGCAATTAGAGCATCCATTATATTTCTTGCTCCTGCATTTAACCCTATTAAAAGTGGAGTTCCAACACCACCAAAAGTTACAGGGAAAGAATTAAATGTCAAACAAAGTATCGCTGCTGCTATTGGTGGAAATCCCAATGAAAGCAAAAGTGGTGCTGCCAGGGCTGCCGGTGTTCCAAATCCCGCTGCTCCTTCGATAAATGCTGCATACAAAACTCCTACGATTATCGCTTGCACACGCATATCTTTACTGATTTGTTGCATTCCGTATTGTATTGTTTCCATACCACCAGAATATTGCAAAGTATGCAAAATCAAAAGAGCTCCGAAAACAATTATCAATACACTACATGCATTTATTACTCCTTGAATGCTCAGTGCAGTTACATATGATACTGGTAATTTCCATATTACTACTGCGATTAGAAAGCAAGAAAGCCAAGAAAGTGGCATTGCTTTCATAGCACCCATACGTAGAAAAACCATCAAAATAAGGGCAACTAAAATTGGTATTATTGCAAATAAAGCTAAAACTCCTATAGACATATTACTACCTCCTCTAATTTTTGTAGAACTATTTGTCGTTTTTAATACCCATTATTCCTTCTCTGAATATTCTGTTATCCATTTCTTTTAAATCTTTTGCTATAATAGGCTTAAAATCCATTAAATCTAATATATCTTTTTGTAAATCAATTCCGGGTGCTATTTCGATCAAAGTCAATCCTTCTTTCTTCAATGAAAACACTGCTCTTTCAGTGACATATAAAACAGGTTGACCTACGTTTCTTGCATAATTACCTGAGAAAGTTATTTGTTGAACTTTCTTAACAAATTTTTTGGATTTTCCTTCTTTTAATATTTTAAGTTTTCCATCTTTTATCTCAAGCTCTAGACCGCCTGCAGTAAAAGTACCACAATAAACTACTTTTTTAGAATTTTGACTGATACTTACGAAACCTCCGCAGCCTGCTACTTTTTTACCAAACTTACTAACATTTAGATTTCCTTCTTCGTCTACTTGAGCAAGTCCCAAAAATGCTATATCCAAACCTCCACCTTCATAAAAATCAAATTGGTAAGTTTGATCTATTATGGCATCGGCATTTACAGCAGAACCGAATCGTGGTCCTCCTTGAGGTATTCCGCCTACGGGTCCTGATTCTACAGTCAATACCATATAATCTCCGATATTTTCTTCTGTAGCTATGACAGACACATATTCAGGGTTTCCTACTCCTAGATTTCCCACCATTCCTTTTTCTATTTCCATTGTAGCTCTTCTGGCAACAAGTTTTTTAGCATCTAATTTTGTTGGTTTTGAGTAAGATTTATTACTAACACGGATGGCACCGCACAATTCCGGAACATATCCTTGTCCATAGACTTCTTCTTTCAACAATGGATCATCTATCTCTACTACATAATCCACATATATTCCTGGGATTTTAACTAATTTTGGATCCAAACTTCCTGTTTCTACTATCTTATCTACTTGTACTATTACTGTACCACCACAATTGTGGACGGCTTGAGCTATGGATATACATTCGGTAGTGATACTTTCTCTTTCTAATGAAATATTTCCTCTTTCGTCTGACAAACTACCTTTTATTAGAGCTACATTAAAATTAATAGGTTTGTAAAACAATCTTTCTTGACCATGTATTGTCATTAATTCTACAATATCTTCAGTGGTAATATCATTTAATTTTCCGCCTTCCAACCTTGGATCTGCAAATGTATTTAATCCCACATGTGTAAAAGTACCTATTTTTTTACCAGCCACATCTCTCAACATATGGCAAAGAGCACCTTGAGGCACATTATAGGCTTGAATTTTGTTGTTGATGATTAGATCAACTATTTTTGGAGCTTTGTTAAAATGTCCGGCTACTATTTTTCCTAAAAGACCTTCATGAGCTAGATGACCTACAGCTTTACTGTCCCCATCTCCTTGACCCGCTACATAAAAAAGAGTTAAATTTTTTGGAGACTTTGTTTCTAGAAACTTTTCTTCCAATGCTACTTCTAGTCCTTCTGGATTGCTACATCCTACAAACCCCGAAGTAACTACAACATCATTATCTTTGATGCTGTCTATTGCTTCTCTTGACGAGACAAAACGTGGAATCATAATATTTCCTCCTAAATAGAATTTTTAAAGCCAAAATTGTTATTTTGTATTAATTGTTTTAGAGTAACTGAACAGCCAAATATAATAGTACAAGTGTTATTAATGTTTTTATATACAAAATCTTTTTTATACTAAAACATTCTTTTTAGTTATAATACTTTTTATTCTGTTTCAGTTCATTAATATCCCTAATTATATATTGGCATGGCAACTAAAACAAGTGAATAAATATGAATATCTTTGAATATCCAATGAATTGATTAGACTGAAAATGAAAAAGCGTTGATGTGGTTGACATCAACGCAAATAAATGCATAATATATACGGGTTTCTCTTAAAAAAGTAAATCTATTTTTTTATATCCATGATTCTAAAGAGCATATTCTTGTATTTTTCCCAGGACTGTTCAATTTCTTCTATAGAATATTTCTTGCACAGTGGTGATTTTTTCAGCTCTTCAAAGAATAGATTAACATTTTCAACTAAATGAGAATTATTTATAACAGAGAAAAAATCGTCATGTTTTTGATGAAGTTTAAAAAGATTTTTTAAAAATACAGTATTGCTATTGCAATATATTGAGATTTTAAACTCCAAAAATCCCATATCCAATTTATCGTCATCAATGATGTAAATATTGATATCCTTATTAGTCTTTAATGCTTCAATAAAATATGGGTAAAATTCCCTTATTTCAGAAGGACTAATCTCATATTCCACATTCATAAAATAGATTTTTCTATCTTGAAAAGATTTTAATATGGAGGACTTCAGTATAAAGAAATTGCTGGTACTATGCTCAAAAGTTTCGTTTAACGTAATTATCAATTTTTTTATATCCACAATATCATTATATGGATGAGTATTTTCTTCTGCATAATCCAAAATATTATTCATAATATCAGTGGGCAATAAAAATTCAAATCCGTGGGATAAAAGAAAATTAAATGAGTTGTTGGAGTAAAAACTTGTTCTAAAAGCACTTTTAATCAAAGAATCAGATTCCTTTAATCTTAAAAAATTATTTTCCAAACTCATAAATTTTTTAATAGTTTCATAAGTTTTCGATACTTTGGGTTTATCTTTTGTAAAAACAATACTCTCAAACATTCCCTCGTTATTTGCAGAATAGACAAGGGCCATTTTATTTTTTATTACGATTGAATTTAAATTCCAAAAATTCCTTATATTGTACAATTGTATGCTCAAGTTTATAAATTTATTTAAGATAAAAAATACTTTTTTCAAGTATAAATAATTATCTTTTTCTACCCTATCCAGGCATGCTCCCATAAAAATATTGATTTTTATTCCATCAGGTTTTAATCTAGAAAAGAGAGAAAGCAAATGAGCACTCCCGGGAGAGGTGATATCTAGGCTTAAAAATACAGAGATATCTTTATTGGATTCGATTACGGTATCTCTTATGGTCTCTTCTAAAAATGCCCTTATTTCCTCAGGCTCGGTTAAAAAATTAAAGCATTTTTCTTCTACGCATTCAGAGCTTTCATCGTAAGCATTACTTAAAAGTACATAAATCTGCTCTTCTAAAAATTTTTTATCTTCCAGAAGTGCTATATTCTTTGGGATTTTTAATTTAAATTTGTTGAAAAAATTTGTGGCGTTTTTAGTGTCTAATATTTCTTTTCCTATTAATGCAGAAAGTTGTTTGTTAATCTCATGAATCACTTTTGCAGCTGGAAGTTTGGCGCTGCTGCACCATTTACTGATATAAGAAACATCATATCCCAGATGATTTCCTGCTACAACGAACTTTATATCAGAAAATGAAAGTAAATCTTTAAGTATAGTTCCATAAGGATTTTTATACATTTTACCTCCTATTTTTATGAATTGTGATTTTGGTATACCAAAACATGTTCTACATAAAAAAGCTTTTAAAATTAATTTAGTCTACTTGTAATGATATTCCATTTTTCACTTATTGTCAAGTTGATTCTTTTCTATTCAACTTCTTTCATCACGGCAATCAACTGTCAATTTATTATCAATTTTATTCAATTACTTTCATTATGCTTTTTTGTGTTTTAAATATATAATCCCTTTATAGAAAAAGTTTGTTTTGTTCTACTGTATTACATTATCAATATAAAAAATATAATATTTTTAGGAGGAATTTTATGAAACCAATGAGAATGCACCACGTAGGAATTGTTCTGCCAACACTGGAACAAGCTTATACTTACATTGAAAGAATGGGATTAGAGGTAGATTATACAGGATTTGTAAATGCTTACCATGCTGACATAATATTTACAAAACCTTCAGAAAGCAGCAGCCCTTTAGAATTTATAATACCACACGAAGGTGTCCTTACAAAATTCAATGGTGGAAAAGGTGGAATTGCCCATGTTGCTTTTGAAGTAGAAGATGTAGAGGCTGTAAGAGAAGAATTCGAAAGTAAGGGAATGCAAATGTTGGAAGAACATGCAGTTGTAGGTATTGAAGATGTAATCATCGTTAATTTTTTGAGACCAAAATTCTCTGATGGAATTCTTACAGAATTTGTGCAAACTATAGGTCCGGTAAAAAGAGATTAATTAAGGGATATATATTATGAGGTGATACCATGGGTATTTATACTATAGGAGTTGACATAGGTTCATCTTCTTCTAAGGCAGTAATTTTAAAAAATGGTAAAGAAATAATATTTACTGAAGTTGCTCAAATGGGTATAGGGAGCAGTGGATCCAGGAATATTTTAAATATAATTTTGGAAAACTCCAAAATGAAAAGGGATAACATTGATAAAATAGTAGTTACAGGGTATGGTCGATTTACATTTGAAGAGGCTGATAAGCAAATAAGTGAGATTAGCTGCCATGCCAAGGGAATTAAATTCTTGATTCCCGATGCCAAGACAATTATAGATATAGGTGGACAAGATGCTAAAGCCATAAGTCTGGATCAAAACGGAAGTATAAAGCAATTTTTTATGAATGATAAATGTGCAGCCGGTACAGGAAGGTTTATAACTGTAATGTCTAGAATCCTAGAAATTCCATTGGAAGAAATGGAGCTTTATGACGATCGCTCTATAGAAGCAGCTAAAATCAGCAGTACTTGTACAGTGTTCGCTGAATCAGAGGTTATATCTCAGTTAGCCAAAGGTACAACGGTAGAAGACATAATTGCTGGGGTACACAATTCTGTAGCGCATAAAGTTGGCGGGCTGGCACACAGAACCCAACTGGAAGATAAAATTGTAATGTGTGGAGGAGTAGCTAAAAACTATGGGGTAGTCAGAGCATTAAAAGAAACCTTAAAAAAAGACATAACAGTCGCACCTAATCCTCAGACTACTGGTGCACTAGGTGCTGCCATATATGCCTATGAAGAGGTTTTAAAAAAATAATGTTTTAATAAATAAGGAGACTTTAAAAAATTTAAGGAGAGATGATAAATATGAGTGATAATATAAATATAGAAAGCATGAGTTCTAAAGAACTTCTGGCTTATTATCAAGAAAAATTGGACGAAGAAGCAAGACAAGCCAAAAAAGAAGGACGTTTGGTATGTTGGTCATCATCAGTTGCTCCTCCGGAATTTTGCGTAGCTATGGATATAGCTATGATTTATCCGGAAACACATGCCGCAGGGATAGGTGCCAAAAAAGGTGCTATGGATATGCTTGATGTGTCAGATGCCAAAGGATATTCATTGGATATTTGCTCTTATGCCCGGGTAAATTTGGGATATATGGAATTATTAAAAGAGCAAGCCCGTACAGGAGTCACACCAGAAAAACTGGCAAATTCTCCGGCTGCTAAAGTTCCTTTGCCTGATTTAGTAATTACCTGTAATAATATATGTAATACACTATTAAAATGGTATGAAAATTTGGCAAAAGAATTAAATATACCTTGTATTATTATAGATGTTCCATATAACCATACTATGCCGATTCCTCTATATGCAAAGGAATATATAGCAGGGCAATTTGAGTATGCTATAAAGCAATTGGAAGATGTAACAGGTAGAAAATTTGATTATGATAAATTTTTAGAAGCACAAAAACAAACTCAACGTTCTGTAGAACAATGGAACAGAGTAGCCCATATGTCTTCTTATGTACAATCTCCATTAAATTGTTTTGATTTATATAATTATATGGCACTTATAGTTTGTGCACGAAGTAGAGAATACGCTGAGATTACTTATAGAAAATTCGCAGAAGAATTGGAAGCGAATCTAGCAAATGGAGTATATGCACTAAAAGGCGCAGAAAAGAAGAGAATTACATGGGAAGGAATTGCTGTTTGGCCTCATTTGAGTCATACATTTAAATCTCTTAAAAATTTGGGAGTTGTAATGACAGGTTCTGCTTACCCAGAAATATGGAATTTGCATTATACTCCGGGAGACATGCTTTCAATGGCAGAAGCTTATACGAGGATTTATCTCAACACATCTTTGGAGAACAGAGGTAAAGTTTTGACTAGAATAGTTGAAAATGGAAAATGTGATGGTGTCCTTTATCATTTAAATAGAAGCTGTAAATTAATGGGATTCCTTAATGGAGATACAGCCGAAATTGTACAAAACAATACAGGATTACCATACAGTAGTTTTGATGGGGATCAAACTGACCCTAGAAATTTCTCTCCGGCGCAATTTGATACTCGTGTACAAGCTTTGGACGAAATAATGAATGAAAAAAAATAAATAAACAAATAAATGAAAAAAATTAATGGAGGTAAAATATTATGGAAGAAAGCATAAAAAAATATATAGATTTGTTTGAGCATATTGCAAAAAATCCAAAAGAAGCAATTCTTAATCATAAAAAAGAAACAGGGAAAGGGGCAATTGGGGTTTTAGCTGAGTATGCTCCGGAGGAATTAATAGATGCAGCAGGATATTTGCCTGTAGGTATCTGGGGAGGGGAAAAAGAAATCTCAAAAGCTAGGACAGTTTTTCCTCCATTTGCATGTTCTATAATACAAGCAATTACTGAGATGGAATTAGATGGTACCTATGATAATCTAGAAGCAGTCTTAATTCCTGTTCTTTGTGATACACTAAAATGCTATAGTCAAAAATGGAGTGGAAAAGCTCAACCAATAGTCTTTACTCACCCACAAAATAGAATACTTGAAGTTGCAAACAAGTTTTTAGTTGAAGAATATAAAATAATTCGAGAAAAGCTTGAAAAATTATTAAATGTAAAAATAACTGATGAAGCAATTAATAACAGTATAGAAATATACAATAAAAATAGAGAAATAATGAGAGAGTTTTCTGATATAGCTGTTAAATACCCACATATTATAGATCCGGTTGTCAGACATAATGTAATCAAATCAAGATGGTTTATTTCAAAAAAATGGCACACTGAATATGTGAAACAATTTATAGATGAAATCAAGAAGTTAAAAGTAATTCCTTGGAAAGGTAAAAAAGTGATTTTAACAGGAATTATGGCTGAACCACAAAAATTGCTTGAAATATTTAAAGATGAAAAATTTGCAATAGTTGCAGATGATTTAGCACAAGAATCTCGTCAATTTAGAGTGGATGTACCGGCTGGGACAGATCCTTTATATCGTCTAGCTAAATGGTGGCAAGATCTTTATGGTTGTTCATTAGCGACTGATACAAATAAAATAAGAGGCAAAGTACTTATTGACCTATACAAAAAATATAAAGCAGATGCAGTTATTACTTGCATGATGAAATTCTGTGACCCTGAGGAATTTGATTATCCTGTATTCTATGCTGAATTAAATAAAGAAAACATAAAAAATACAATCATAGAGATTGATCTTGAATCAACATCTTTCGAACAAATTAAAACAAGAATTCAAAGCTTCAATGAAATTATTTAAACAAAAAACAAAGCTTGTAATAACTTCATAATATAAAAACTATACCGGTAGCTACGTTACCGGTATAGTTTTTATATTTTAATACTGATTTATTTTAATAATCCATTTAATTTTTTAATAAATTCTGCTGGATTTTCCACTTGAAATCCTTCTAACAATAATGATTCCGTATACAAAACATCTATCAAATCCTTAAAAGATTCTTTATTAACATCTGCCTTTAATCTTTCAAATAACGGATGCTCAGGATTAAGTGCAAATATTTTTTCTGCCTTTACATTTTGATTTCCCGGCATTGAAGTTAAGATTCTTTCCATTTCTAGGGAAATTTCTCCCTTAGCAAGTAATGATGCCACAGCTCCTTTCCCTATATCACTACTCAATTTTACTTCTGCTACCTTATCTCCCAATGTATCTTTCACTTTATTTAATATATCTTTATTATCTTCAGAAAGTTTCTTTATTTCTTCTTCTTTTTCTTTGCTATCATCCAATTTAAAATCAGAATCATTTATTGATTTAAAATTCTTTCCACAATAATCTCTCATAGTTTTTAGAGAAAATTCGTCTATCTTATCAATTAAATATAATATTTCAATGTTTTTTTCTTTTAATGCTTCTATTTTAGGTAAAGATTTAACAGAAGCCAAATCTTCTCCAACGGCATATAAAATATCTGTTCTATCTCCCATTCTATCCACATATTCTTGTAATGTATAATAATTATCATCAAGAGATGTTTTGAATAACAATAAATTTTGAAGTTTGTCTTTATTTAATCCAAACATATCTTGTATTCCAAATTTGATATTTCTTCCAAATTCTTCCCAAAATTCTATATATTTTGGTCTATCTTCCTTTAATAATTTTTCAAATTCTCCAATTATTTTCTTTTCCAAACTCTTAGAAATATCAGTTAATTCTTTATTTTGTTGCAGAATTTCTCTGGATATATTTAATGATAACGTATCACAATCAACCAATCCTTTTAAAAAACTAAAATATTCCGGTATAAGTTCATCACATCTATCCATAATAAATATATTTTTAGTATATAGTTGTAATCCTTTTTTATAATCTTTTGTGTAAAAATCAACTGGAGCTTTTTTTGGTACATATAAAAGTGCAGTATATTCTACACTCCCTTGAACCTTCAAATGAAAATTCATAAGAGGGTCAGTCCAATCATGAAAGTTTGACTTATAAAATTCATTATATTCTTCTGATTTTAATTCTTTTTTATCTTTTTTCCAAATAGGTTTTGAAGAATTAATTATTTCATCCTTAAAATAAATTGGATATCTTATATAATCAGAATATTTTTTTATGATGTCACGTGCTTTCCATTCTTCCAAGTATTTATCGTATTCCTCTCCAGACTTTATAGTAAGAGTTATAGATGTCCCTCTTTTATCCAAGTCTATTTCTTCCATTTGATAGGATCCATCCCCTATAGATTCCCATTTTACTCCTTTTTCACTGTCATAAGATTTTGTTGTAAATTCAATTTTACCGGCTACCATGAATCCTGAATAAAATCCAACTCCAAACTGACCAATAATATCTATTTCACTATTTCCAGTATTATCCAAAGATTTTTTGAATGCTTTAGAGCCTGATTTTGCGATTGTACCTATATTTTCTTCCACTTCCTCATAGGTCATTCCGATACCATTATCTTTTATTGTTATTTCTCTTTTGTCCTTATCAATAGTTAGATCTATCCTAAAATCTTTGTCTTCTCCCAATATATGACTATTTGTTAAAGATTTAAATTTTAATTTATCAATGGCATCACTACCATTTGAAATTAATTCTCTCAAAAATATGTCCTTATTGGTATAAATAGAATTGATCATCAAATCTAATAATTCTTTTGCTTCGGCTTGAAATGCTTTTGATTCTTTTCTCATTATAAATTTCCTCCTGATACTTTTATTTTAATTTTATTATAAATTATTTAAAAACATTAATTTTTTATTAGCACTCTATTGTGCTAGTGGCTAATAATTTTATATCATATTTTTTTTTTATTGTCAATGGATTTGTTATAAATATAATTTATTTATTATTTTTAAGTGCTCTTCTATACAGTGATGGTGAAAACAAAATTAAAATCGGAATTATCTCCAATCTACCTATCAGCATACAAATAGACAAAATAATTTTGCTGACTCCTGATAGAGAAGAATAATTGGACGCAGGTCCATAAGCACCAAACCCCGGTCCAACGCCATTTATAGTGGCCGCTATAGCACCAAATGCCGATTGGATGTCCGGTATATCCCAAGCTATCATTAAAATAAAAATAAGTGAAACAGAAATAAACAATATCGCATAATTAGTCGTTTTCATAAATGTTTCTTTATTAATAGGAACGCCATCTATTTTTATTGTTGTGACCCTATTTGGATCTGCTGATCTTTTCATTTGCCCCTTTATAGATTTAAATAAAATAAGTATTCTTGATATTTTAATTCCGCCGGCAGTCGATCCGGCACATCCACCAATAAACATTAAAATAAACAGAATGATTTTAGAAAAAGCTGTCCATTTATCAAAATCTGCTGTGGAAAATCCTGTAGTTGTTATTACTGAAGAAACAGTAAAAAACACATCTCTAAAAAGCCTAGAAATATTTTTATATTGTGGATAAAGATTTATACATATAAGTATTATTGATATAATAATTATTTTAAAATATAATCGCATCTCTTCATTTTTATATATTTGTTTAAAATTCTTAAGAAGTAACCAGTAAAACAAATTAAAATTTAACCCGGAAATTATCATTCCAATTCCTATCACATATTCTATATAAGCACTATTGTAATAGGAAATGCTAGTATTTTTACTCCCAAATCCTCCTGTCCCAGCAGTGCCAAAGGCATGTATAATGGAATCAAAAAGAGGCATATTTCCTAATTTCAAAAGTATAGTAACAATAATTATTATCACTATGTAAATTAAATACAATATCCTTGAATTATAAGACATCCTTGAGACTAGTTTATCGTACATAGGTCCTGAAGATTCAGCTTTCATTATATTTAGAGCTTCATCATTATTTTTGGGGAATATCGCAATAGCCAGTACAAGTACTCCTATGCCACCAACAAAATGTGTAAAACTTCTTAAAAACAAAAGGGAATGAGGTAACCTTTCTATATCATTCAAAATACTGGCTCCGGTTGTGCTAAATCCGCTGACAACTTCGAAAAGCGCATCTATATAAGAAGGAATTTCCCTACTTATAAAAAATGGCAAAGCAGCAAATAGAGACATTAATATCCAGGAAATAGATACAATAAAATAACCTTCTTTAATATATATTCTTGTATTTTTAGGTAATTTTATTGATAATATAAAGCTCACTACCAGGAGGAAGAACATTGTTATTGTATATGCTATTTTTATAGTAGAACTTTCATGGTAATAAAAACTTATAAGAAACGGAATAAATATAAATGCGATTTCTATACATAAAATTCTACTTATTATATATCTTATCATTCTGTTGTTCATGTGTTCAGTTTCACCTATTAATTATTGAAATTTGATCTATTTCATCCAAAAACTTCTGAGTGGTAATAACAATTACACTGTCATTAGCTTTTAATTCTGTAGATCCATTAGGAAAAATAATTTGCTTATTTCGAATTAAATAGAGGATAAGTATATCCTTTTTTAAATTTAAATCTTTGAGCGGCGTATTTAGAATTTTGCTATTTTCATTTATTTTAAATTCTATTGCTTCGACTCTGTTCTCAGATAGCCTATATAAGGTTTCTATGTTTCCGCTTCGAGAATCAATCTTTGAACGTGCTATTTTTATTATTTTATCGGCTATTAATTGTTTGGGAGTAATAATAGTCTGTAACCCGACTAAGCCAAGTATGCTCAAAAGTCCGGTATCATCTATTCTAGTCATTATCTTTTTAATCCCAAGTTTATTGGCATACATAGAAATCACCATGTTCTCATTATCGACATCAGAAAGGGAGATACACGAATCATATTTTGATATTCCTTCTTCATCCAAAAATTCCTTATCTGATGCATTTCCATATATGACTTCAATATTTTCTCCATAGGCCTCACTTAATTTACGTGCTATGGCAAAATCTGGCTCTATTACTTTTATCTCTAGTTTTTTTTCGATTAAAAGTCCGATTAGGTAATACGCAATCCTCCCACCACCGGTTATAAAAACAGACTTTATTTTTTCTATTTTTTGTCCAACTGACCTATAAAATTCAAATAAATTGGATTTTGTACCTGTTACATAAATTTTATCATTTGCTTTAAGGATGAAATTACCTGTTGGAACATAGACACTCTCGCCTCTTTCTACAATACAAACCAAAATATCTGAAAAATAATTAATTTTGAATTCAGATAGTTTTAATCCATCCAAATAAGTTCCTTCCGGAACTAACAGTTTTACCAAATTTACTTTATTATCTGAGAACGTTTCTACTGCCAAAGCATTTGGAAATTCCAAATTTTTCATCATAAAAGCTGCCGCTTCTCGCTCAGGATTTATCATTATATCTATTTCTAAAGCAGAACTTATGAATTCCATTCTTGATGCATATTCCGGATTTCTCACCCTGGCAATGGCAAGTTTTGCCCCCATTTTTTTTGCAATGACAGAAGAAATTATGTTTACTTCATCGGAATGAGTAACCCCCATAAAAATATCAGTGTATTTTACTCCGGCATCTTCTAATATTCTGGGATCAGCACCATTTCCTTCTATTCCTTTGATATCACATAATGAAAGGACTCTTTCTAAAATTTTCAAATCTTTTTCTATTAGAGTAATATCATTCCCTTCCGTTGATAGATCTTTACATAAGAATTCTCCAACTTTACCCGAACCTGCAACTATAATTTTCATACTAAATCTCCTCTTAAAAATACATTTATATCATAAATATTGTCTATAAATATATTTTAGTTGTAATCTATTCCATAAAGGAATATTCTAATTTTATTGTAATAGTTATATTTATTCAAATATGACCTATTTATCGTCATTATTAAACATTTTCTTATATAGTCGTGGTGAAAATAAAATCAAAATCGGAAATATTTCCAATCTACCTAAAAGCATGCAAATAGATAAAACAATTTTACTGATACCCGACAAAGAAGAATAATTGGATGTCGGCCCATAAGCTCCCAATCCTGGACCGATATTATTTATAGTGGCCGCTACAGCACTAATTGCTGATTGTATATCTGGAATATCCCAAGCTACCAATAAAACAGAAGCAATCGAAATAACAATCAATAATATTATATAATTACTTACTCTGGCAAATACTTCTTTATTAATAGGGACTCCGTCCATTTTTATTGTCGTAACTCTATTAGGGTCTTCTGATCTTTTTATTTGACCCTTCATTGATTTAAATAAAATGAGTATTCTTGATACTTTGACTCCACCGGCAGTGGATCCTGCGCATCCTCCGACAAACATTAAAATCAAAAGAATCATTTTGGAAAAAGTCGTCCATTTATCAAAATCCACAGTAGAAAATCCTGTGGTAGTTATTATTGAAGAGACAGTAAAAAACACATCTCTAAAAAGCCTAGAAATATTTTTGTATTGAGGGTAAAGATTTACACATATAAGAACTATTGATATAATAATTATTTTTAAGTATAATCTCATCTCTTCATTTTTGTATACTTGTTTAAAATTTTTAAGAAGTAACCAATAAAATAAATTAAAATTTAATCCACAAAGTATCATTCCCACCCCTAGTACATATTCTATATATGCGCTATTATAATAAGCAACACTATTGTTCTTCATTGCAAAACCCCCGGTTCCGGCAGCTCCAAAAGCATGTAAAATAGAATCAAAAAGAGGCATGTCTCCTATTTTTAAAAATATAATAATGAGAATAACTATTGCTATATAAATTAAATATAATATCCTTGAATTGTAAGCCATTTTTGAGACCAATTTACCGAATACAGGACCGGGAACCTCTGCCCTCATGATCGACAAAGAATCATTATTATTTTGAGGTAATATTGCGATTGCCAGTACCAATACGCCCATACCGCCAACAAAATGGGTAAAACTCCTTAGAAATAAAAGTGAATTAGATAGCAGTTCCACATTTGTTAAAATACTGGCGCCGGTAGTGGTAAATCCGCTCACAACTTCAAAAAATGCATCTATATATGATGGGATTTCTCCACTTATAAAAAATGGAAAAGCAGCAAATATAGACATTAATATCCAAGATAAAGATACAATAAAATATCCTTCTCTTACATATATTTTTGTATTTTTCGGCAATCTCATTGATAAGACATAACTTACCGCAGCTATTAGAACCATCGTTATTATATATGCATTTTTTAAAATATAAGTTTCATTATAAAAAAAACTTATTAGAAAAGGGATAAATATAAAAGCGAATTCTATTCGCAAGATTTTTCCTATTACATAACCAATCATTTTGATATTCATGTTTTCACCATTTTATTTTAGCATTGAAAATTCACTTTAACATTTTCTAAAAATATATTCAGTGATTAGACCATTATATCAATGTTTTTGTCCAAATCGGCAGCTATATTTTGTATTTTATATATTTCTTTCAATTTATAATATTTAGTCATAGTTTGCATAGCAGTAGCATAGGCCAATAAATATCCCTCAATTCCATCTAAAAACCCCAACCTAAAAAAATACAAGTTTGCGAATCTAAACATTGGATTAAAAATTATATTATACCAATGAAATTTTTTACCACGTCTGTGATATTCTATCGCACCTTCGGTAGAATATCTATTAAATTTCTCATAATAATCTTCCAAAGTAGCATATGTATGATGTCTTATATGTTCTTTTATTCTATAGCTAGATTCTGATGTTTCGAAATTCTCATGTACCGTATTATCATTAAATTTACCACTATTTTTTCTAAATAATCTTATTCTATAAAAATTGGCCCATCCACCGTGTTTTATTTCTTTTCCAAAACAAATAGAAACAAAATTCAATAAAAATACTTTTTTCTCTAATTCATTTTCCTTTATATTTTTTATTTTAATCTGCAATTCTGGTGATATTTCCTCGTCGGCATCTATATTCAATATCCATTCACCACTACATTTTTCGATAGCGGAATTTCTCTGGAGTCCATATCCCTTCCAAGCCTCTCTAAAAAATTTAGCACCATATTTTTTAGCTATTTCTTCCGTTTTATCAATGGAACCACTATCTACAATTATTATTTCATCAGCAAAAGATACAACTGATTTTAATGTTGTATCAAGTATTTTTTCTTCGTTTCGTGTTATCATTGCTATAGATAATTTCATAAATCCACCTATGATAATAGACTATATATTTTCCCCAAAATAAGATTTCTTCCAACAAACAAATTAATTGTAAATTTTTTTGCAGTAAATTCTCTAAGTTCTATTCTTTTTATCATATGTAAATCTGACTCATATGAATTTGTTCCTTTTTTGGTACTCACAAATCCTTTTATTTCAAATTTTTCTAAAATTTTGATAGCTTCTTTACTCCTGTGTCCCCAAGGCCAGCAAAAAAAAGTGACTTTTTTCATAAGATGTGATTCTATTGCTTCTTTATTCAATAAAAAATCTTCTGTTATACGTTTATTATATTCTTCATTATTTTCATAATAAAAATATTTGTCTTTGTTTGATGATATAAAATTTTGAGCCAGCTTTAATTGTTCTGTTAATTTTCTTTTTTTTAGATCTTCATTATAATATTTATAAAAAACATCATAAAATTCATCTTTTATTATAATGGCCTTTGATGAATATTCTCCTCTTATTCTAAATATAGGTTTTCCATCAGAGATATCTATTACTTTATCTTCAACTATTATAGACTTATGACCATGAGAATGGCATTGAAAGTCTATAATACCGCTTTCTGACATTTCCTTTATATTTTCCCAAGTCAGATACTCATCATCATTATCCATGTATTCAGTATTTAAAAATATTGTCGCCTTCATATTATATTTTTTTAATAATCTGAAAACATTTGTATAATTATCTTTATATCCATCATCCAAAGTTATAAGTATAGATTTGCTAGGGATGTTTTTATTTAATAAATCCGTTACTGTAATTGTGTTCATAGAATTCTTTTTAATAATTTTTAAATGTTCCTCAAATAATTCTTCAGGCATACTGGAGGTTTCATTCACATGATGATATAGAAAAACTGGTATCCCTTTATTATGAAAAGCTATCAATAATATAATAAATATCAAAATCAATCCAAATATCATAATCTTCACTCTCATTCATTGCCGGTAGTATAATTTTTTATAAAGTTCTCACTAAAACCATTAAAATTATCCTCTAAAATAGATTTTCTTACATTTCTCATCATATCTATAAGAAAATATAGATTATGATATGTAGTTAATCTCTGTCCCAAAATTTCTCCAACCTTAAAAAGATGCCTTATATATCCCCTAGTATAATTTCTACATACATAACAATCACAATCGGGATCCAAAGGCAATTGATCCTCTTCATATTTTTTATTTTTTATAACTAATCTTCCATATTTAGTAAATACTGTCCCGTGCCGTCCTATTCTTGTAGGCTGCACACAATCCATCATATCAATACCGGATTTTACAGCTTCCAACATATCCAAGGGTTCTCCTACACCCATCAAATATCTGGGCTTGTTGTCAGGACATTTCTCTACGATATAATCCAATATTTTATACATTTCTTCTCTCGGTTCCCCTACAGCAAGACCGCCTATTGCGTATCCGGATATAGCATCATCCATTTCCATAAGAGAATTTAGACTTTGCTCTCGCAAATCATTAAATATACCACCCTGAACTATAGCGAACAATCCCTGTTTATCTGGGTACTTATGTACATCCAGACATCTCTTGGCCCATCTACTTGTCCGTTCTATAGATGGTATCAAATATTCTTTCGTAGCTAATCCTGATGGACATTCATCCAAAAGCATTATAATATCGGAACCTAAATTATTCTGAATAGAAATAGATTTTTCAGGAGATAAAAAATGCTTAGATCCATCAATATGAGATCTAAATTCTACTCCTTCTTCGGTAATTTTACGAAGAGCTCCTAAACTGAATACTTGAAATCCTCCACTGTCAGTAAGGATTGGTTTTTTCCAATTCATAAATTTATGAAGCCCACCATATCTATAGATTAGGTCATCATTTGGCCGTAAGTAAAGATGATATGTATTTCCTAATATAATTTCTGCTCCTATTTCATATAATTCGTCCGGAGTAATGGTTTTTACGGTAGCTTGTGTACCCACCGGCATAAAAACAGGTGTTTTTATTATCCCATGGGGAGTCTCAATACTCCCTGCTCTAGCTTTGTCGGATGTCCCCTCTAAAATATATTTAATTGGTAATTTTTGCATTAATTCTCCTTGAAAATTTTATCTGTCTATAGATATAACATTTTTTATTTTAATAATATCTCTAGCTACATAATTATATTCATTTTTATCTGTTACTTCTACAGTAAAACGTACATTGATAAGTATTTCTCCACTTTCTTTGATTTCGCTGGTATTTACACCAATAATATTTATTTTATGCCCGGATAATATTCCCACAACTTCCATTAATACATTAGGTTTATTGTATACTAATACATTAAAGGTAAATTTATATTTGGTGTTGTTTTTTTCATTAGAATTATTATCAGCCCATTTTACAGGTATTTCTCTGGCAGGGTCTTGGGCAATCATACTTTGAAAATTTTTACAATTCCTTCTATGTATAGTGATACCATCTAGTTTTGTTACAAACCCTCCGATATCATCACCCGGAAGAGGAGTACAGCACCTGGCAAATTTAAGTAATGTATTTGTAGCTCCCTCAATGATTACTCCATAATCATCTTTTCTATGTGATGACTTTTCTCTTTCTTTATTCTTATCAACTATTTGATCTATCTGATTATTTTCTAATTTTAATTTACTTTCAAATTTACTACGTAATTTATTTATTATGCTATCAATCTTACTTCTTTTTTGTCCTACATAATAATAAAAATCATCTAGAGTATGGATGTTATTTCTTTCCATATGCCTTTTTATGATTGGGTTTTCTTCCACCTCTTTTAATGTTATTCCTAATTTTTCGACTTCTCTTTCTAAATTTTCTCTTCCATATTTTACTGTTTCTCCATATATTTGATCTTTTAATATTTTTTTGATTTTACTTTTGGCACTATTTGTAACTACTATATCTATCCAATCTTTTGACGGACCCTTAGAATTTTTAGACGTAATTATTTCTATTCTATCTCCATTTTGGAGTTTATAATCCAAAGTAACCATTTTTCCATTGACCTTTGCTCCAACACATTTACATCCTATTTCTGTGTGTATTGCAAAAGCAAAATCAAGAGGTGTTGCTCCGGACGGCAATTCTTTAATATCGCCCAATGGAGAAAACACAAAAACAGTTTCGGAAATTATATCTTTAGTTATTGTTTTTACAAAATCATGAGCATTCTCTGCTTCGTTTTGCAATTCTAATATATTTTTTAACCATCCGTAGACTTGATCATCCTTAGTTGCATTTCTATTTTCTTTATAAAGCCAGTGAGCTGCGATTCCTTCCTCAGCAACTTTATCCATTTCCTCGGTTCTTATTTGTATTTCAATAAATTTACCCAAAGGTCCTACTATTGTAGTATGAATAGACTGATAGTTATTGGATTTTGGTACTGCTATGTAATCTTTAAATCTTCCTGCTACAGGAATAAAATGACTATGAATAACGCCTAAAGCATTGTAACATTCTGCTTCTGTTGCAACAATTATTCTCACTCCAATCAAATCGTAGATATCGTCAAATTCTTTGCCTTTTTCGTATATTTTTTTATATATACTATAAAAATGCTTAAACCTTCCCTTTACAGAACCCTTTATTCCATTATCATATATCAATTTTACAACTGTTCTTATAAAAGTATCAATATAATCTTTTCTTTCGCCTCTCCGACTATCTACGAGGGTTTTTATTTCTTCATAAATCTCAGGTTTTAAGTAATGCAATGATAAATCTTCCAATTCCCATTTTATTTTAGCTATCCCCAATCTATGAGTAAGAGGAGCATACACCTCTAGTGTCTCCCTGGCTATAGTCTTTTGTTTTTCCGGCGGCATATATTTTAGTGTTCTCATGTTATGGAGTCTATCAGCCAATTTTATAATGATAACTCGTAAATTTTTAGCCATTGCCAATATCATTTTTCTTATATTTTCATCTTGTTTTTTTGTCCCATTTGGTAATTCTTTTAATTTTGTGACACCATCCACAAGATCGGCTACTGATTCACCAAAATTATACTTGATATCAGCTAGCGTAATTAGA
>JAITPM010000050.1 GCA_031289425.1 Fusobacteriaceae bacterium | reverse complement strand
CTACTTAAAGTTTTTTATTTTATTTAAATAATTACTTTAATAATCAAAGTGAATATTTTATATTGAGTCGACCAAGTTGTATGGTTTTTCAGGTTATAATATTCATGTTGGATTACTTATATCTAGCAAGATTGATTAATATATTCTTTATTTAGATAAATTACTATTAATTATTTTTAAATAGGTGAATTTATATTTTTTGTAGTTCTGATACTTGAAAATTTTCTCACATTGTTCCTTAGGAGTACTGTCAATACCTTTTCCATTAAAAATTCTACGGAGGTTTTAATATTTTTTTTATATTTTTAAATCTATTTCTAATAGTTTTGATAAACTAAATTTTGCTATGGAAACTATTGGTCATTACTGGTTGAACCTTTCCCTTATGAGTTCCATGATCTTATATGTTATTAATCCCAATTCAGATTGCAATGTTACACAATTTATTTATAAATAAATATGATATTATTGATTTCTCTTTTATCTATTGAAATTACTAAAATTAACAAATTAAGTTTTTTTGCAATGCATATAACAATATTATTATTTAAAAAAAATTTACTACTCACAGTTCATTGTTGCTCTTAAACATGAAACTATTAAAACATTTGGTGTAATTTTTCCTGAATAAATCAAATTAAATTTTCTATCCCTGATCAAATTTTTGGAATTTTAATTTTTTTCTATTTTTTTAAATCCATATTAGAAATTCTAAAGAACAAAAGAATTTTTATCATTTAATATTAACTTTTTTTATAAATAATTATAAATATTTTCATTTATAATTTATTCCTTTTTCTATTCCATCTATAAGTTCTTTTAAAGATAAGTTTTTTTCATCTAATGGAATAAAAATTCCTTCTTTTTCTTTATCTATTACCAGAGAAGTAAGATATAATAAATTTTCTATATTTACAAAACTCCGTCTATTTTTAATATATTTAAATGGTAATATTGGACTTTTTTTTATAAAATCAACTAAGTTTTTCATATTACCTTTTACATCTTTACCATACACTATTGGTGGTCTTATAATTGAAACTTTAAATTTTTCTGTTTCAAAATTTTTTAGTATTTTTTCAGTCGCCCATTTACTTTCACCATAAGGATCATTTTTAGGATTGCAAGGAGAATGTTCATTTAAAATAAAATTATGATTATATAAATCACCATTATATCCATATACTTTTACTGTACTATAAAAAACAAAATGCTTAACTCCATTTTCCTTAGCCTCTCCAGCCATTCTTCTTGTTAACTCAGTATTTATCTCAAAATATTTTTCTCGTGGAGCTCCCTTCATTTGATGTACCAATGCTGCTAAATGAAGAACAGTATCAACATCATTAAAGTCTAATTCTTCTGGAGCTATTGTTAATAAATCTACAGAAACTATATTATAATGTTCTTTATATTTTTTTATAAAATTTCTTCCTATAAATCCCGATGCGCCTGTAACCATAAGAGTTTTTTTACCATTTTTCATTAATACTCAACTCCTATTTTATTTATCAATTCTTCCTTCTTACTCAAAAGTCTCTTATCTTTCACTATCTGTTGGTTATTAATTTTATTCATCAATTTAAAAAATGTTGCTACCATAAGGTATATATCATTCATAAAACTTCTATTTTCTACATAATATAAATTCAACTCTATTTTATAAGGCATTATTTGCTCTATATAAAATCTTTCAGGATCCATTACTTGATTCATAAGATATTCTTCATCTGAAAATACTATACTTGCTGGAGAACTTACACCACTTCTTACCCTAAATATTCCTTTATCTCTCTCTGAATAATATTTTAATCTTCTAGGTAACTCTGGTCGTGGTCCTATAAAACTCATATCACCAATAAATATATTAAATAATTGAGGAAGTTCATCAATTTTTGTTTTTCTTATAAATTTCCCTAATGGTGTTATAGCATTACTACTCCCTTTAACTTGAATTCCTTTTGCATCTTTATCAAAATCTACTCTCATACTTCTATATTTATATATGGTAAATTCTTTCATTCCCTTTGTTAATCTTTTTTGTCTAAACAATATAGACCCCGGAGATGTTATTTTTACTAATATTCCTGTTATTACCATGAGTGGAGAAAAAAATATCAATCCACAAAAAGATGCAAATATATCAAATAATCTTTTTAATAACATAAGATCACCTTTATATTACTAATATTTTATTTCTTTATATGAACTAATAATTTCCTTCATAATTTTCTTAATTTCATCTACATCCGCCGTTTGGCATACTTTCCATAGTTTTTCAAAAAATTCATCTATATTTACCTCTGTATCCTCTATATTAGTTATAAATATCTTCTTATTTTCCGTCTTTATAGCTGAATTTACATCATAAAGCAATTCTTCAAATAATTTTTCCCCTGGTCTTAACCCAACTATATCTATTCCTACGTTAGAATTTGATAATTTTATCATCGTTTCTGCTAAATCATATATTTTTATTGGTTTTCCCATATCTAGAATAAATATTTCTCCACCATTACCAAGTGCGCCAGCTTCTATTACAAGTTGTGTTGCTTCTGATATAGTCATAAAATATCTAGTTATATCTTTATGGGTAAGAGTTAGATTCTTTCCTTCTACCAAAAGATTCCTAAAAATTGGAATAACTGAACCATTACTTCCGAGCACATTGCCGAATCTTACCGCCATATATTTTGTATTTTCTGATATTTTATTCATATGTTGCATTATTAATTCACAGGCTCTTTTTGTTGCCCCCATTATATTAGTGGGATTTACTGCTTTGTCTGTAGATATTAAAACCATTTTTTCCACTTTATATTTATCAGCACACTCAGCTACATTTTTAGTCCCAAATATATTATTCTTTATAGCTTCTTCAGGATTATGTTCCATCAAAGGGACATGTTTATGTGCCGCTGCATGAAATACTATATTAGGTTTATATTTATCAAATAAAATCTCTAATTTTTCTTTCTCCCTCACGTTACATATCTCAGATACAAAATCAATATTAGGATACTTTCTCTTTATTTCTAATTCCAAAAAATAAATATCATTTTCATTTATATCTATATTTACTAATTTTTTAGGAGAATATTTTGAAATTTGCCTAGATATTTCTGATCCTATACTTCCAGCTCCTCCAGTTACAAATATAATTTTATTTTCTATTAACTTTCGTATATTGTTATCATTTATAACTATTTCGTCCCTACCAAGTAAATCTTCTATTTTTACTGTTCTGAGTTGGGAAACTAAACCTTTATTTTCAAGTATTTCTGTAATAGACGGAATTGTTTTTATTTCTACATTCCCTACAGATTTTATTCTATCCACTATATTTCGCATATCGTAACTATTTAATGATGGAAGTGCCAATAGAACCTCAGATACTTGTTCTTTCTTTATTACATTTTCTAAATTTTCTCTATTACCTAGAACTTTTATGTTATAAATATAGGTATCTTTTTTCTTAGGATCATCATCCAAAAATCCAACTATATGATATGGAAACATGGGATTAGTCATAGATTCTTGTGCTAAAATTACTCCAGCTTCTCCTGCGCCATACACTAAGGCTCTATCTTCAGGAATTAATCCTTTATTTTTACTTTTATAAAACCTTTTTAATCTAAATAAGTATCTACAAAATAACTGAAATGAGACAATCAATATAAATGATATTAAAATAATATATATTGAATAATTTGTTTTTCTTATATGTAAAATACTTAAAAATGCTATTGCCGATATACAATTTAAAGTAATGAGATTAAATACATCTAAAACATTTGTATAGCTCCAACTTCTATCATTCATTCTTATATAAAAATATCCAATGAAAAATATTCCTATATATGCAAAAATATATTCTTTTTTTATTTCTGTTTTCCAAGTCAGTTCATATTTAAAAATATATGATATTATTATTCCAATTATTATTGCAAAAGAATCAATTGCTATCTTTACAAGACTTCTTTCATTAATAAATTTATATGAATTATTTTCATTTCTTTCCTTAAGCTTAAATATAAGTCTGAAAATAAAAAGCTGAAATAACGAAAATACCACAAATACTGTAAAAATAGAAAGTGATTTATAAAACATAAAAAAAATTCCAAAAATAAGACTATTTATAAAGATTGCATTGCACTTAACTGCTTCATTGGAAAAGGACAAATTACCTGTGATTGCATAAAACAAAGTCAAAATACCAAACAAACCATATATAGCTGTATTTATACTGAATCCAGTGAACCGAAACATTATTTCATATACTACAAATAATAAAGATATGTATATTATTCCTGTATAAGTTATATTTTTTTTATACATAATAATATTTATGCTCCCATAAATAATTTAATAAACCTTTATTTTAATTCTCTATTTTTCGTTTTTTATACCCTTCAAAAAATTCTTTTACAAATGCTAAAAATATCCCTAAGAAAACTCCCAATATTGATCCTATTGCCAATATCACTAACCCCTTACCTTTTGTTTCAACATTATATATAGAAGTGTCCCTAACCCATAGTTCTCCATCCTTACTTTTTTCTATTGTTTCCGATAATACAAGTTCAAGACTCGAATAATATTCATAATATTTACTTGCCTCTATATTCTGAGAATATGCAGGAGGATCCAAAAATCGAAACAATGAATCCAAAATTATTTGTTGTTGCGATCCATCAAGCAAATGGCTAGCTTCTGCTAAATTTTGAAAAGAAACTTTCGATTCTTCTAATCTTTTCAAAGAATCACTTATTCTATTTTTAGATATATTCTCAAAATTTTCTAAATGTAGTGTAGTAGGAATAAGAATTTTTCTAGATACAATTTCCCAGAATTTATCTATTAAAGGCTTATGTAATATACTTTCCTTCCTTAATTCAGTAGAAACAGAATATTTTTTTAAATTTAAAGATATTTCATCTTGTTTTTCATATAGTGATTCAACAATAATTATTTCTTTCAAAAATTTCCTCTTAACTTCCAATTCACCACTAGATAAATCATATTTCTTTTCATCGAACAATTCTTTCAATTCACCTATTTCAAAAAACTCCTCAACTACTTCATCATTATTCAAAAGAGACATAATAGGATAAACCTTAACCTCAACATTCTTCTTCAGCACATCATTATTCAAAATATTATAATTAACGCTAAAATCCAAAGCATATTTTTCAGTCCGCAATACTTTTGAGTAATACAGCGCACTACAAAACGCTAAAAC
>JAITPM010000043.1 GCA_031289425.1 Fusobacteriaceae bacterium | reverse complement strand
TGCTAATGTTCCTAATAAAATTGCTAATTTTTTCATAATTTTATCTCCCCTTTAAAAATTATTTGGATTATTGTATAATACAATATCCAGTCTTAACTATATTATACATCAAAATAATTTTGATTATTTGGGGTAACAGACCGAAACAATGTAGTTATGTTTTTCAATAAAAACCCTTAAATTATAAGGTTTTTATGAATTCAAATTTTATTTAACAGTATAAACTTAATCTATATTCTCATATTAAATTTATATAAAAAATCATAAATATTTCGTAAATAAAAAGCAAATTTTTATTTAAAAATATTAAATTTTATAACAAATTTTATCAAATATTTGTATAATTATTCCATGAATATATTGAATTATATTAAAAATATGAATTCATTTGAACTCATATTTTATGGTTTTTATTCAAATAATATTTTTGTTAATTATTACTTTAACTATCAAATAATGGTTATCAACCCATTATCATACAAATCAATATTAAAATATATAAATTTATTTAAAAAAAATTATAATATAACCTAAATTTGACAATAAAATAACTAAAATTTTACATACAAACTATTATAAAGCATAAAAATTCAATATCCATAAAAAATTAGCATGAATCCAATAATTTTGATATAATTAAGTTATCAAAAAAAATAAATTCTCATATTACAATTGATCAACTATTACATCAATCTATGTCAGAACATCTAATAGCGAGACAACCAATTTGATTCCCATAACCCTATTTTGAGAGGCCAATAATGGAAAATAAATTTACTCATGAAATTGCACCAATATACAACCAATATTCTAAAATACTCATACTTGGCAGTTTCCCTTCTGTAAAATCAAGAGAAGCCAATTTTTTTTATCACCATCCACAGAATAGATTTTGGAAATTATTATCAATGCTTTTAAAAGAAAATCTTCCTGTCCAATTGAATGATAAAAAAAATATGTTGTTAAAACATAATGTAGCTCTATGGGATGTTATTTCTTCATGTGAAATAACCGGTTCCAGCGATAGTACAATAAGGAATGTAATCCCAAATGATATAGAAGCAATTATAAAAAAATCCAATATACAAAAAATTTTTATAAATGGTGGAATTGCTTATAATTTATACTGCAAATATTGTCTTACAAAAATAAAGAAAGAAACAATAAAATTACCTTCTACTAGTCCGGCTAATGCTTCTTATTCCATAGAAAAATTGTTTGATAGCTGGAAAGTAATATTAAATGACTTAAGCCAAAAATAGGAATAAGATAGCTCATTCCTTTATTTGGCTATTAAAAAAATCTAAAACATAAAAAGCACAACTAAGTTGTGTTTTTTATATAAATCCTTTATAATCTCTCATAACTAAATGAGCATTTATTTGTTGAACAGTATCTATCGCAACTCCAACTACAATTATTATTCCAGTTCCTCCAAAAAACACAGGAAGCTTTAATGCAGTAAATATAGCAGCAGGTAATATTGATATAGCTGCTAGGAAAAATGCACCACCCCATGTGATTCTAGTCACAACGCCTTCTAAGTAATCCACAGTCTCACTACCAGGTCTGATTCCGGGAATAGTTCCCCCACCTTGTTTTAAGTTATCTGCGACTTTTTCTGGATCGAAGACAATCGCTGTATAGAAAAATGAAAAGAACACTATTATAACAGCAAAGATAACCATATATCCTATACCATTGGCTGCTAACAATCTTTGAATTATTACATTGATTTTATTCATAAGTTCAGCCTTATCTAATATTTCTTCTGCTCCATATTTCCATTTATATGCCGCTTCTATAGCACCAGAAAATATTCTAAATATCATTTCTAGAAATCTAGGAAAGACCCTAGATAACGCTGAAACAACTATCATTGCAACAGAAGCAAATATTACTGGCATTACTCCAGCACTATTTAATTTTAGGGGAATATATGATTTGTCTCCTACTCCACCTGTTCTTCCATACCCTTTCCCAACATAATGAATAGGTATTTTTCTTTGACCATGTTGAAATATTACGATCCCCATAACTACCAAAGTTCCTGCTATTGCTATAGCAATAATAGCTGGTATCAGAAATTTGCTATGACGCATTCCTTGTATCAATTGAACTATGTTTCCTGGTCCGCCAGATATGACATTTAAGAAGATCAAAAGAGATACTCCATTTCCAATTCCATGTATTGAAATTTGTTCTCCTACCCACATCATAAATATTGTTCCTGCTGTCAGAGTTATAATAGTCGTTACAAAAAACGCAACTTCTGATCTTCCTGTTACCAACCCAACAGATTGCAGCCATGCACAAGTAGCAAAAGATTGTACCATTGCTATTACTATAGTCAGATATCTAGTCCATGATGCTATTCTATCTCTGCCTGATTCTCCTTCTTTTTGTATTTCCTCTATTCTCGGTATAATTACAGAGAGTAAGCTAAATACGATGGAAGCATTAATATAAGGTGCTATCCCCAAAGAAAATA
This sequence comes from Fusobacteriaceae bacterium, assembly GCA_031289425.1. Classification (GTDB taxonomy): domain Bacteria; phylum Fusobacteriota; class Fusobacteriia; order Fusobacteriales; family Fusobacteriaceae; genus JAISST01. The sequence goes on along the minus strand of JAITPM010000043.1, from coordinate 46,300 downwards.
TTGATATCCTCTTAAAAGCTCCTCCAGTAAACATATTAATATATCCCAATATATCACTAGTTTCTGACATTGCTTCAAGTCTTCCTATATCTACTCCGGGAGCTGGAATAAAGGTTCCAATTCTTGCTACAAGAAACATCAACAAAGTGAATGCTATTCTTTCCTTTAGTTCAGGATTTTTCATAATGATTCCTAATTTATCAAAAAATTTTTCTGTTAAAGTCAAAAAACTTCACCTCGCCTTTGACCTACCGGTCATTATTTTTTATTTTCTGTTATTGCATTTTTGGCAACATCAGCAAAAGTACTAACTTCAATTATTTCAACAGAACCACCATTGGCTTCTATAGCATCTTTTGCAGTTTTAGAAATTTTATGAACCTTTACAGATACTTTTTTTTCTAATGTTCCATTTCCTAATATCTTTACTCCATCATTTATTTTTTTGATTACTTTTTTTTCTAATAAAAGTTCTGGTGTGACAGTTGTCCCATCGTCAAATCTATTTAATGATGATAAAGAAATTATAGTATATTCTTTTTTGAAAGGATAATTAGAAAAACCTCTTTTAGGTACTCTTCTGTAAATAGGCATTTGCCCACCTTCAAAATAAGGTTTTACTCCTCCCCCGGCTCTAGCATTTTGTCCGTTATTTCCTTTTCCGGCTGTATTTCCAGTTCCAGATCCTCTTCCTCTTCCTATTCTCTTTTTCTTTTTTTTGGGCACGGAAGGTTTTAATTCATTTAATTCCATAATATAATTACACCTCCTCAACCTTTAATAAATATGAAACTTGATGTAATTTCCCCTTTAACTCAGGTGTACTCTCTTGTTCCACAATATCATGCATTTTCTTAAGCCCGAGCGACTTTACAGTAGCTATATGAACAGGCTTTCTTCCAATTGTGCTTTTTACAAGCTCTATTCTAAGTCTTGCCATTTATTTTTTCCTCCTAGCTTAAGATATCCTTAACTTCTTTTCCTCTAAGTTTTGCTACTTCTTCTGCCGTTCTCAGATTCTTTAGAGCATCCACAGTAGCTTTTGCTACATTATGTCTATTTCTTGATCCTCTGATTTTTGTCAATATATCGTGAACTCCGACTATTTCTAATATTTCTCTCACAGCGGAACCCGCAATAACCCCAGTTCCTTCGTAGGCAGGAGCCATCCAAACAGATGCTGCACCCCATTTCCCTATTATTTCATGTGGAATTGTTTTGCCTTTTAAAGAAACATCTACTATATTCTTTTTAGCAGAAGCAATCGCTTTTTTTATCGCATCAGGAACACCATTAGCTTTTCCCAAGCCTAGTCCTATTTTCCCTTCTCCATCTCCAACAGCTGCTAAAACCGAGAAAGATATTGTTCTTCCTCCCTTAGTTGTCTTAGAAACTCTTGATATCTTTAATAATTTTTCTTGATATTGTTTTTCTTCTTTCATTGCTAGTTTAGACAAATGAAATCCTCCTCTCTCTAAGAAATTAGAAGCTTAATCCTGCTTCTCTAGCTGCTTGTGCAAGTGCAGCTATTCTACCTGTATATTTGTATCCTGATCTATCGAATACTACATCTTTTATACCTTTTTCGTTGGCTCTCTCAGCAATTGCTTTACCTATTGTTTTAGCGGCTTCTACGTTATTTCCCTTAGATACTGTCTCTTTTAATTTTTTATCTATTGTAGAAGCAGAAGCTAGAGTGACACCTTTTATATCGTCTATCAATTGAGCAAATATATTATTATTTGATCTATATACAGAAAGTCTTGGTCTTTCAGCTGTTCCATAAATTGAATTTCTTATTGATAAATGCTTTCTTTTTTTAACAGCTTTCCTGTTTACCTTTTTAAACAACTTTCTTACCTCCTTATTATTAATAATCAAGCTACTTTAATAATTAGCATACTAAGCTTTTTTACCTTCTTTAATTCTGATGTGTTCTTTTTCATATTTAATTCCTTTACCTTTATATGGTTCAGGCGGTCTTTTAGATCTGATATTAGCCGCAACTTGACCTACTACGTCCTTTTCAATTCCTTCAATATGAATAGTCGTATTTTTTTCAACTGTAAAGGTGATTCCTTTCACTTCACTTATTGATATAGGATGAGAATAGCCTAGAGCCAATTCTAGCCCATTACCCTTAACAGCGGCTCTATATCCTACCCCTACTAGAGATAGTGTTCTTTTAAATCCACTAGTTACTCCTATTACCATATTATTTATTAGTGCTCTTGTTGTTCCATGTAATGCTCTTGTATGTGGCGCATCATTGGGTCTTTCTACCAACAATTCTCCATTTTCAAGTGTTAATTTCATAGATTTACTAAATTCTTTTACTAATGTACCTTTTGTCCCATTCACAGTAACTTGATTTTTACTTTCATCAATAGTAACTTGAACTCCAGAAGGGACTTCTACAGGTTTTTTACCTATTCTTGACATTTTACTAAGACACCTCCTAAATCATAATTACCAAACAAATGCAAGGACTTCCCCACCTACATTTTCGGTTCTTGCTATTTTATCAGTCACAAGACCCTTTGAAGTGGATACAATAGCAATTCCTAATCCAGACAAAACTCTCGGCATATTTTCAACCGATGAATATACTCTTCTACCTGGTTTTGAAATTCTTTTTATTCCTTTAATTACTCTTTCTTTTCCATCATATTTTAAATAAACTCTAATATTTTTTCTGTTACCCTCAGTCACAATTTTATAATTAGCTATATATCCTTGATTTTTTAGAATTTCAGCTATTTGTTCTTTTAAAATTGAATGAGGGACATCTGCTTTCTCATGCATAACTGCGTTTGCATTTCTTATTCTTGTTAACATATCAGCAATTGGATCTGTTAAATACATCTACGAATATCCTCCTTCCATTTAAAATTACCAAGACGATTTTTTTATACCTGGTATGAGTCCTGCGCCAGCTAGTTGTCTAAATTTAACTCTTGAAATACCAAATTCTCTCATGTATCCTCTTGGCCTTCCGTCAATTTGACATCTATTTCTTTTTCTTACTGAAGATGAATCTTTAGGAAGTTTATTTAGCTCATTTATAGCTTCTAAATCCCCTACAAGAATTCTCTTTTTTAATTCTTGTCTTTTAGAAAAATATTTTTCGACTAATTTTTCTCTTTTTACATCTCTAGCAATCATAGACTTTTTTGCCATTAAAACTTAACCTCCTCAAATTACTTTTTAAAAGGCATTCCAAATGCCGTAAGTAAAGCTCTGCCTTCTTTGTCATTTTTTGCAGAAGAAACTACAGTAATTGACATTCCTAATAGTTTATCTACTTTATCAAAATCAATTTCAGGAAAAACTAATTGATCTGCCAATCCCAATGAATAGTTTCCTCTTCCATCAAAGGAATTAGAAGGTACTCCCTCGAAGTCTCTTACTCTTGGAAGAACTACACTTACCAATCTGTCAAGAAACTCATACATCCTGTTTTTTCTCAATGTTACTTTTGCTCCGATTGGCATTCCTTCTCTTAATTTAAATCCGGCTTCAGATTTTTTTGCCTTTCGTAAGAGTGGTTTTTGTCCTGTAATTATGCTCAAATCATTCATTGCAGCATCAATTAATTTGGCATTTTGAGTTGCTTCTCCAACACCCATATTAACTATTATTTTTTCTAATTTAGGACATTCCATAATATTTTTTATATCTAGTTCTTTCATAAGATTCGGAACTATAACATCTTTATATAATTTATGATATCTAGCAATATTTTTAGCCACCTATGTTTTCCTCCCTTTCTATAAAATTTCACCAGATTTTTTAGAGTATCTTACACTCTTTCCGTTAACTGTTTTGTATCCGATTCTAGTTGGTTTTTCAACATGTTTATCGTATATCATTACTTTAGATGAAAATATAGGAGCTTCTCTTTCTATTATTCCACCTTTTTGATTTTCCGCATTTGGTTTCATATGTTTTTTAACTACATTTACATTTTCTACTACTATTTTACCTTTCTTAGGAAAAACTTTTAACACTTTTCCTACCTTACCTTTATCACCAGGATTATCTATTTCATTTTTAGATCTTCCGACGATTACCATCACAGTATCTCCCCGTTTTACGTGTAGTGATTCAGGTATAAATTTAATTTTAGGCTTCGCCATTTTTACCCTCCTCTTTTAGATTACTTCTGGTGCAAGTGACAATATCTTCATGAAGTTTTTACTTCTCAATTCTCTTGCTACTGGTCCAAATATTCTTGTTGCTTTTGGTTCATTATTATTATTTATAATAACTGCTGCGTTATCATCAAATTTTATGTATGAACCATCATCACGTCTCAATTCTTTTTTTGTTCTTACTATAACTGCTCTTACTATGTCGCCTTTTTTTACATTTCCGCCAGGGATTGCTTCCTTAACTGTTGCTATTACTATGTCGCTGATTCTGCCAAATTTCTTTTTAGAACCACCTAACACTCTTATAATCATCATTTTTTTTGCTCCAGAGTTATCAGCAACATTAAGGATAGTTTGTTGTTGTACCATTTTATCCTCCTTACAATAATTGGATTGGATATAGATTATCTTGCTTTTTCAAGAATTTCTACTAATCTCCATCTTTTGTCCTTTGATAATGGTCTAGTTTCCATTATTTTTACTCTATCACCATGTTGTGCTGTATTGTTTTCATCATGAGCCTTGAACTTTGTAGTTCTTTTAACTCTTTTTTTATAAATTGGATGCAGAATCATTGTTTCAATTGCTACGACAATTGTTTTTTCCATTTTATCGGAAACAACTATTCCTTCTCTAACTTTTCTATCATTTCTCAAAATACTAGCCTCCTTATTAAAAAGATTATCTTTCACATAGAATTGTATTAATTCTAGCTATTTCTCTTCTAACTTCTCTTATTTTTGCAGTATTAGTTAATTGACCTAATGAAAGTTGAAATTTTAGATTGAATAGTTCCTCTTTTAATTCTTTACATTTAACAACTAAATCCTCAGTTGATTTTTCTCTTACTTCTTTAGCTCTCATTAGTTATCACCACCAGTTTCTACTATCTTTTCAATTTCTATTGTCTTTTCAGCTTCTTTCTCTATTTTAGCTTCTTTCTTTATAACTTTACAACTAATAGGTAGTTTCATTGTAGCCTTTCTAAATGCTTCGACTGCTATCTTTTCATCTACTCCGGCAACTTCGAACAATACTCTTCCCGGTCTTACAACTGCTACCCATCCCTCTACATTTCCCTTACCCTTACCCATTCTCACTCCAGCAGGTCTTGCTGTAATAGGTTTATCAGGGAATATTCTTATATATACTTTTCCTTCTCTTTTGAACGTTCTGTTTATAACGACTCTGCATGCTTCGATTTGTTTGTTTGAAATCCATGAAGGTTCTAGAGCTTGTAATCCATACTCACCAAAAGTAACTGTGTTACCTCTTAGAGCTCTACCTGTCATTCTTCCTCTAAACATTTTTCTATGTTTTGTTCTTTTAGGCATCAACATGGCTACTCTTTCCCTCCTTCTTTTCCAATCTTTAGTTCTTCTGCGTCTTCTAGTGAAGGTTTAGCCAAAAGTATTTCCCCATTAAATATCCATACTTTTATTCCAAGGGCACCATATGTAGTATGTGCTGTAGCAAGAGCATAATCAATATCTGCTCTCAGTGTATGTAATGGTACACTTCCTTCAACTGACCATTCAGCTCTGGCTATTTCTGCCCCGTTTAATCTTCCACCAACCATTACTTTTATTCCTTTAGCTCCAGCTTTCATAGCTCTCATTATAGCTTGATTGATTGCTCTTTTATAAGCTACCCGTTTTTCTATAGAAGCTGCTATTCCTTCTGCAACTAAAAGTGCGTCTTTACTAAAATCTTTGACTTCTTGAACTTTAACTGTAACTTTTCTATTAGTCAATTGTTCGAGTTTAACTCTTAAATTATCAATTTCTGCACCCTTTCTACCAATAATAATTCCAGCCTTTGCTGTATATATAATGATTACTACACTAGATGGAGATGTTCTTTCTATTTTTATTTTAGAAATTCCAGCATGGTAGTAGCTTTTTTTTACGCATTCTCTGATTTTTATATCTTCATGAAAGAAAGCTACATAATCTTTTTTATTTGCATACCAATTAGAATCCCAAGTTCTTGTAATACCAAGTCTAAGCACTCTAGGGTCTACTTTTTGTCCCACTTATTTACCTCCTCAAAAATACTGAATTTAACATTATTTAGTTAGTTCAACTTTTTCTTTTTTTTCAGAAACTTCTTTTTCATTTGGTATTTCTTCTATAGAAATTTCTTTTTCAACTTCAGATACAACTACTGTTACATGAGCCGTAGGTTTTCTTTGAATATCTGCTCTTCCCATAGCTCTTGGCATAAGTCTTTTTAAAACTGGGCCTGCATTTATCAATATTTCACTTATAACCAGTTTATCTTCATTCATTTTAAAATTATTAGTTGCATTATGCATAGCTGAATTTAAAGTTTTCTTTATTACTTTAGCTGCCTTTTTATTTGTAAATTCTAGAATATCTAGCGCCTTTAGCACTTCCTTTCCTCTTATTAGATCAGCCACTAATCTAGCTTTTCTGGGAGACATTCTTACATATCTAGTTATAGCTCTGGCTTCCACTAGTATAACCTCCTTACTTTTTTATTTCATAATATTATTTTTTATCGCCTTTACCGTCTTTTGCTGCTCCATGACCTCTATAAGTTCTTGTAGGTGCAAATTCACCTAATTTGTGCCCAACCATTTGCTCAGTTACATGAACCGGTATATGTTTTTTCCCATTATACACTCCAAATGTTAAACCTATAAAATTAGGAAAAATAGTTGATCTTCTAGACCAAGTCTTGATTACTGCTTTTGTATTTTGAGCAGCAACTGCATTTTCTACTTTTTTCATTAAATGATGGTCACAAAAAGGTCCCTTTCTTAATGATCTTGCCATTATATATTAGTCCTCCTTAATTTTTATTTATCTTTTCTTCTTCTTACGATAAATTTGTCTGTAGTTTTCCTTCCTCTAGTTTTGACACCTAAAGCTGGTTTTCCCCAAGGTGTTAAAGGTGCTTTTCTTCCGACAGAATTCTTTCCTTCTCCTCCACCATGAGGGTGATCTACCGGATTCATAACTGCTCCTCTCACATGAGGTCTTTTACCCATATGTCTATTTCTTCCGGCTTTTCCTATTTGCACCAAACTATGCTCAGAATTTCCTACTTCTCCGATAGTAGCCATACATTCACCATGTATCAATCTAAGCTCTCCAGAAGGCAATTCAACGTGACAATATACTCCTTCTTTAGCTACTAATCTAGCTGCAACTCCGGCACTTCTTACCAATTGTCCACCTCTCCCTTTTTGTAGTTCAAGATTGTGGATTTGTACACCGACAGGCATGTCTTTTATTTTTAGAGCATTTCCTGGTTTAATATCTGCTTTCGTTCCAGCCATTACTATATCTCCTTGTTTTAATCCCTTAGGAGCTAATATATATCTTTTTTCTCCATCACTATAATAGAGCAAAGCTATATTTGCTGTTCTGTTTGGATCGTATTCGATAGTAGCAACTTTTGCTGGTACATCCAATTTATTTCTTTTAAAATCAATTATTCTGTAAAGCCTCTTATGACCTTTTTGTCTATCTCTAGTTGTTCTATGTCCGTAGTTGTCTCTTCCATAAGAAGATTTTAAAGGGACAGTTAAAGTCTTTTCAGGTCTTACTTTATCCAAATCCTTGTTGACTAATCTAGACATTCCTCTTGTTCCATTAGTCATAGGTTTCATTTTTCTTATAGCCATTTTATTTATTTACCTCCAATTCTATAGACCTATATTTTTCTTTAGCCCTAAATGATTACTTCAATGCTTCGATAGAATTTCCATCTGCTAATTCTACAATTGCTTTTTTTACAGGAGAAGTTTTATATAACTTCATACCATGTCTTTTTGTTATTGGTTTTTTAGTAGATGTAGCAACTGATAAAACTTTCACTTTAAATATTTCCTCTACTGCTTTTTTTATTTCTATTTTATTAGCCTTAGTGTGTACTACGAAAGTGTATTTATTATATTCTCTTTTTAACATTTCACTTTTTTCTGTGAGCACCGGTTTTTTTATAATATCATATGCTGTCATTTCTATCCTAGCACCTCCTCTAAAGTAGCAAGAGCTTCTTTAGTAACGATTACTTTGTCTTGTTTTAATAACCAATAGACACCTAGTTCGCTAGGTTGTAATATTACCGCATTTTCTAAATTTCTAGCTGACATGTATAGAGCATAATCTTTATTATCTGCCAAATCATCAACTACAAATAGTTGTTTTTTAAGAGCATCTAATTTTTTAGTAAAATTAACTATTGTTTTTGTTTTTGGAGTCTCTAGAGATCCATCTAACACTACTATTTGGTTATTTGCAACTTTTTCTGAAAGTGCAGAAATAAGTGCCAATTTTCTTACTTTTTTATTTACTTTCTTTTCATATTTTCTATTGTTAGGTCCAAAAGTAACTCCTCCACCTACCATAAGTGGCGATCTTATCGTTCCTTGTCTAGCTCTTCCTGTACCTTTTTGTTTGAAAGGCTTTCTTCCTCCACCTCTTACCATTGCTCTGGATTTAGTAGAAGCTGTAGCGCTTCTAGCTGCTGCTAATTCGGCAACAAGCACTTCATGTAGTACAGCTTTATTTGGAGCAATCCCGAACACTGTATCTTTTACATCAACAGTTCCAGTTTGTTCTCCAGATATGTTATATATATTTAAAACTGCCATTATTTTCCTCCTTCTACCCTACTAACCAATTTTTTTTACTGCTGATTGGATTACTATATAACCATTTTTTGAACCAGGTACTGCCCCTTTCAAAAGAATTACATTGTTTTCAGCATCAATCTTTACTATTTTTAAATTTTGAACTGTAACTGTTGCATTTCCATGTTTTCCTGCCATTCTTTTCCCTCTTAATACTTTTCCAGGAAATGAAGACATTCCAATAGAACCACCGAGTCTATGATTTAATGAAACTCCATGAGTCGCTCTGTTACCGCTAAATCCATGTCTTTTCATAACACCTGATGTTCCTTTTCCCTTGGATGTCCCTATAACATCTACATATTCAATACCATTAAAAACGTCTGCTTTTATTTCTTGTCCAAGTTCATACCCATCAACTGAGGATACTCTCAATTCTTTCACAAATCTTTGTGGTTTTACCCCAGCTTTCTTAAAAATTCCTAGTATTGGTTTAGTAGTATTTTTTTCTTTTTTTTCATCAAATCCTAATTGAACAGCTGTATATCCATCGCTTTCTACTGTTTTCTTTTGTAGAATATAATTTGGCCCAGCTTCAACAACTGTAACTGGAATTAACTTGCCATTTTCAAATATTTGAGTCATTCCAATTTTTTTAGCTAAAATTCCTGCCATTTCTTTATTTACCTCCATCAAATAATATATTGGTTGACAACGCCGCCTGGTGGTTCTTACACCAAGTTTTAAAAAAAGCATCAACTTGTATTATTCTGTAAGAATAATTAGATTTATTCACTATCTAAAATCCTTTCGAATTATTGCCAATAGATGTTTTCATTAAAAGTCATACAAATTAAATTTGTTTGATTTCTATTCCAACACCAGCTGGTAAGTTAACTGCCATTAATGATGGTATTGTCTTTTGTGTAGAATTATTAATTTCAATCATTCTTCTGTGCACTCTCATTTCGAATTGTTCTCTTGAGTCTTTGTTTACATGAACTGACCTTAAAACAGTATATTTTTTTATGTTCGTAGGTAAAGGCATTGGTCCTGCTATGTCAGCTCCAGATTTTTTAGCCACTTCAGCTATTTTTTTGGCTGATTCATCTAACAAAAAATGATCATAAGCTTTTAAATAAATTCTTATTTTATCAGATGTCACTATTTTGCACCTCCTTTTTTGAAAAAATTAATTTTTAACAAATCAACTTAGATAGTATATCATAAAAAGCATAAAAATAAAAGCTTTTTTTGAGGTTTTCATAAAAATATTCATTTATTTTTTATATAGCTTATATATTGTAACATATAAAGTTTATATCATTATTTTTATGAATAAAAAAATTAATATTTTAAAAGTTTTGCATGTGCATTAACAAAAATTGTTAAAAAATAATTTTTTGTTAATAGATTAACAAAAATTTCAAAAAAATAAAATTTTGTTAATCCATTAACAAAAAATTGATATTTATTAAAAAAAAGTGTATACTGTTTCTAAGGTGATTATTATGGTGGAAAGAAAAATATATATGGAGAAACTCCTTAACTACAAAGATACAGAATTTGTAAAAGTAATAACTGGGATAAGAAGATGCGGAAAATCTACATTATTAAAATTTTTTGTTGAATATCTGCTAAAAGAGGATAAAGATGTTAATCTTATATATATGAATTTCGAATCATTTGAATTTGATGAAATAAAAGATTATAGAGAAATGTATAAAAAAATAACAGATAAAATAAAAAATAACAGAAAAGCATATATTTTCCTAGATGAAATACAAAGGGTAAAAGAATGGGAAAAATGCGTAAATGCACTTATGGTTGATTTTGACTGTGATATATACATTACAGGTTCCAATGCCTATCTACTTTCATCCGAATTATCTACATATCTTTCAGGAAGATACGTGGAAATAAATATGTTTCCGCTTTCATTTAAGGAATTTTTAGAATTTTTTTCTATTGAGGAAAATCTATCTTTAGAAGATAAATTCAGCCAATATATAAAATTTGGTGGAATGCCAGGAATAATGCCATTCAAATATAAAGAGGATCTCTATGAAAATACTATAAAGGGCGTTTATTACACAGTTTTTATAAAAGATATATTAGAAAAAAACAAGATGACAAATGCAACACTTCTGGAAAAGGTCTTAAAATTTATTATGAATAATATCGGCAGTACCTTATCATCAAAAAAAATAGCTGATTATCTGACCAGTCAAGGAAATAAAGTTACTCATAATACTATATTAAATTATATTGAGATGCTCCAAAATGCTTATATAATATATAAAGCTCAAAGATATGATATAAAAGGTAAAAATATATTAAAAACTCTTGAAAAATATTATATAGTGGATACAGGTATAAGAAACTCAGTTTTGGGATTCAGAAATGATAATATAGGATATCTTATAGAAAATATCGTATATTTTCAATTGGTCCGACTTGGGTATGATGTAAAAATAGGAAAATTAACTGATCTAGAGGTGGATTTTGTAGCTACAAAACATAATGATATAAAATACTATCAGGTGACTATGAGTATGCTTGATGAAAATGTAAGAAAGAGAGAAACAGAATCTTTACGTAAGATAAGAGATAATCATGAAAAAATTATCTTGACTTTGGATAGAGTTTATTCTGAGAATTTGGAAGATGGTATAAAATGCAAAAATTTAATTGATTTTCTAATGGAAGAATAAATAAAAAATAAATTAAAGAAAAAAAGAGAGCTATTACCAAATATGATAATAGCTCTCTATATTTTTATTTATAAGGTATTATAACCCTTTTCCGATAAGTGGTACCAAAATACTTGCAACAACAATGATAATCGCTCCCCCGATACGGGATGATATCTGTGCAAATGGCATAAGTTCCATACGATTAGCAGCTCCAAGTGTAGCCACATCGCCTGTACCACCCATATTCGACATGCAGAGTCCTGCAGTAATCATAGATTCCACAGGATAAAACTTAACGAGTCTACCCGCAAAAGCTGTACCTATCAATGCTCCCAATATTGTTATCAATACTATTACAAAATAAGTAATTGTAAATGATTCTTTTACCACTGCAAGGTCAGTATAGGCACATCCTATCCCAAACATAACAGCCGGAAGTGTCACTTTCAATATAAACTGATACCATTGACTCATTTGATCTTCCAATTCTTTAGGAAATATTCCCAACATTTTTACAACAGCAACAATCATGATTGTCCAAGCATAGTAATGTATAGCAGGAACCAATTTTGCTATTAATATTCCTAATGCTGCAAATACTCCTGAAAGAATAAATCCTGCACCTAAATAATAATAATCAACCGGTTTTTCTTCTTTTTTTTCTTCTGTCAGGTCAACACCTTCTACAAGTACCCCATTTCCTGTTAATTTTGGAAATACATTTCCAAGTCTATTCAAAAGTCCTCCACAAACGATGGAAATTACATTTCCCAAAACAACTGCGGGCATAAGTAAAGAAAGATAATAACCTGAATCTTTTGCAAGTGCCTGGCCATATAGCTGTGAAGTAGGTACTGCACCTGCTGATGTGCCTCCACCCATAATAGGAAGTGCTATAAACATAATCGCTTCTCTCCACCCAAATCCCATAATAGCTCCGCCTATACCAGCAAAAGCGAAGGAACATAATATTCCTGCCAAGATAGGTACAAGATATAATATTCCTGCACGAATAAGCAACTTACGATTCATAGTCAGGATACTTCCGCAGATTAATCCCATGACAGCCCATCCGATATAATCCATAGAACGGATTAAGTTATCAATAACTTTTACTGTCGATTCATTAAAGACTTTCAAATAAATAAGAAAAGCTCCTCCGAATATAGCAAGAAATGCCCCTCCTCCCAAATAATCCTTGATAATAGGGCATACATCACCTAATGCAGTCAATCCTATTCCAAATACTGTACATACAAGAAATCCACCCAGCCAACCTGGAGGAACTGTTTTTGTAGCCACCGCTACAATTGTTACTGCCAAAATGATCAAATAATATTTCAGTTTAACAAACCCTACATTAAAGTCCAGCAATGATTTTTCCATGTTTCATTCCTCCTTTTAAATATTGTTATTTCTATGTAATTATAATTATTGATCACAGATTGAACCATCTGTATTAAGCCTAGTATGCACTTTTCTTCTCTTATATGGGAAGATTTCTTCCACATTTTCTGTCAGATCCAAACCCAGCCCCGGACCTTCAGGTAGTGCAATAAAACCATTTGTAACAACAGGAATTTTTGTGACTATATCAGATTGTTTCAACGCTTTTACATTTTCTGATTTATCAAAAACATATCTATCAGTCGCTGCAGGACCACTATGATCAGGAAGTTCTTGTACCGCAAAATTTTCAACTGCTGCTGCAATATGAAGACATGCTACAGTACTTACAGGGCTGAGAGGATTATGTGGCACAATGAGAGTGTCATGAGCTTCGGCTATAGCAGCTATTTTTTTAGTTCCTGTGATACCCCCACATAGACATACACTTGTCCGTACATAATTTACTGCATTCCTTGATAGGAGCATTTCGAACTCCTGTATAGTATGGATTCTCTCTCCGGTAGCAATCGGAATATTAATACGATTGGCAATAAGTGCCATTGCATCAAAATTGTCAGGTTTAATCGGATCTTCAAGGAAAAATGGATTATATTTTTCTACCGCATGGGCAAAAGTAATAGCTTCGCCCGGATTCATTCTTCTATGCAATTCAAGGCAAAGATCCACATCATCCCCCACCGCCTCACGCATTAACCGTACTCTATCTACGGCACGATTTATTCTTTGAACCCCTGTCTCAAAATATGGTACTGTTCTTGGTTCATCTAAAAATGGAGAAAGATGTCCTACTGCTGTATATCCCAATTCTTTTGCTTTTTTACAGCTTGATACGATCTCTTCAATAGTTGCTCCGCCCACATGATAATATACACGGATTTTATCTCTGCATTTTCCCCCGATAAGCTGATATATAGGAGCATTATAATGCTTTCCCGCTATGTCCCACAAAGCTATATCAATAGCGCTCAGAGCTCCCATGACAGCTGCCCCTCTAAAGTGGAAACTACGGTACATGTATTGCCAATGATGCTCTATATCCAAAGGATTTTGTCCTATCAGATAGCTCTTAAATGTCTCCACTGCCTCTGCAGCAGCATCTAAAAACCCCCATGTTCCGCATTCTCCTAATCCCGTCAATCCATCATCAGTAAATATTTTTACATACATAAAACTATTTACTTTAAGAATTTTTATTTCCGTTATTTTCATTTTTCCTCCTTCGAATATTTGTTTAGAAACATAGGTTTTATTCCACCTGCTTCGATAATATTTAATATATGTTCTCCTAATTTTTCGCTTTGTAGTACCTCTCCTTGCCCTATAGTAATTGTTCCCTCTTTTATATTTATTACAATCTCTTCATCGCTTCCAATATTTTCTGATTTTTTTAATATATTTTTACATGTAACAAGCGGCAAACCCAAATTAATAGCATTACGGAAAAAAATACGTGCAAATGATTCTGCTATTATAGCTTTTACATCAGCATTCATCAAGGTGATAACTGCATGTTCTCTGCTAGAACCACATCCAAAATTAGTACCTGCGATAATAATTCGACCTGGAACAAGGACTCGTGTCTTTTCATCAATTCCCTCCAGACAATGTTTTCCTATTTCCTTTGGATCAACCAATGCCAGAAATCTGCCGGGATAAATCTGATCTGTATCAATATTATTTGAAAGTACTACAATTTTACCTTTTATAATATTTTCCATATTGACCTCCTATATGTATTTTTCCGGAGAAGTAATATATCCGGTCAGTACTGATGCTGCCACTGCTGCAGGTGAAGCAAGATAAAGCTTTGCATCTATACTTCCCATTCGTCCGGGAAAATTCCTATTAGATGCCGTGATACACACTTCGCCTTTTGCTATGACCCCATCATGTGCCCCCAGGCATGGCCCACATCCTGGTGTTCCAATTGTTGCCCCTGCATCCATCAAATCTTGGATATATCCCATATTTATACATTCTAGCATTACCTCTCTTGAGGCCGGAATAATAACGAGACGCACATAATCTGCAATTTTTTTATTTTTTAGAATCTTTGCAGCAATTTCTATATCTTCCAATCTTCCACCGGTACATGTCCCTATTACACCTTGATTAATTTTTACAGATGTTTGAGAAGATAAAGGAAACACATTGTCCACACTATACGGACATGCTACCTGTGGCTCAAGTGTACTTATGTTAAATTCGTAATATTCTGCATATTTATATTCTGGATCTGTATATTGTACTTCGAACTTACGAACAGCTCTTTTATTCACATAATCAAGGACATTTTGATTAGGTTCGATATATGCTGCTTTTGCCCCTAGTTCTAATGCCATATTACAAATGACCATTCGTTCTGCGACATCCAAATTTTTTATATAACTTCCAGTAAAATCTATTGCTTTATATACTGCTCCATCAGCTTTTAGTTTTCCCAGAATATATAGAATCACATCTTTAGCATACACGCCTTTTTTTGCAATCCCATCTATTTTTATTTCTATAATTTCCGGCACTCTAAGCCATATTTCTCCGGAAATCAATATAGCTGCCATATCAGTAGCTCCTACACCGGTGCCGAATGCCCCAAAGGCACCATGAGTAGTGGTATGTGAATCTGTAGCGATTATAATCATTCCGGGATATACAAGACCGGATTCCGGCATTACCTGATGACATACACCAGAATTTATGTCAAAATGATAGGTTAAATTGTTTTCCTTTGCAAAGGCTCTCATTTCTGCATGATTTCGTGCTGCCTCTATAGTAGGACAGGGAGCATAATGATCAAATACAAAGGCTGCTCTATCCTTATCCCATATTTTTTTCCCACCCATTTCTTTAAAAGAATAAACTGTCTGCAGATATAAATCATTAATTTCAGCAAAATCGACTTTAGCATTTATAATTTCCCCTGATTCAACAATTTTTTTACCACAGGCCTTTGCCAGAATTTTTTCTATTGCGTGCATTTTTATCACCTTTTTATGATTTTTTATTTTATATTACCTAGTTTTTATGTTATAATATTTAATAGAAGCAAGAAGACATCTAAAGTATTTTACCCGAAATATTTGTTTTCTTATAGAATGTTCTTATGATAATAGTACAATAAAAATTTAAAAATTACCAATTCGTAATTATAATCAATCTATTATAATTTCTAATAATTTCATAGGAGATGTTATGGATGTAAGATATTTAAATTATATTCTCACAATTGCTAAGAAAAAAAATATGACTCGTGCTTCAGAAGAACTCTATGTTTCACAATCCTCTTTAAGTCAATTCCTCGCAAAATTGGAAGATGAACTTGGGACAAAACTCTTTTTTCGTACAAAAGGGGAATTTGCCTTGACTCCGGCGGGACTTTTATATATACAGGCAGCTGAACAAATGATAGAAATCAAGAAAAAAGTATATCAAGATATTAAGAATTTAAATAATAAAGGCCATATAGCTGTAGGTGTTGCTTCTCAGTTTGGACTTCAAATTTTATCGGAAATAATTCCCAAATTTAAATCTACATTCGCCAATGTAACAGTCGAAATCCGTGAAACTGATGTGCCCAATCTTATAAAACTAATTTTGGAAGAAACTGTTGATTTGGGTGTCATGACTTTAGCAAACCTATCTGTTTTCCCCAATCAATGCGATATTTTAAGAAATGAAGAAATATATTTTGCCATTCCAAAAAGCCATCCCTACTATGAAATAAATAAAAATACACCTATTCCTACAAAAGACTTTGTACAATTGTTTAAAGATGATAATTTTTTACGTTTCAGGAAAGGATTTTCTTTAAGAGCTATGACAGACAAACTTTTTGCAGAATTTGATTTTACTCCCAACACAATGTTTGAAAGCAATTCTATCGTAATGATAAGGAATATGGTATCAAAAGGTATAGGAGTTGCTTTTATACCAGAATCATGTATAGTTGATACTACAAATATTGCCTGCTATCATTTATCTCCCAAATTATATAGATATGATGTACTTGTACGAAGGAAAAATTGGTTATCAAATAAGCCGGAACGTGAATTTTGTTCGTATATAAAAAATTATTTTCCAAAAGAAGAAAAACCTGAGTATTGATACCCAGATTTTTCAATAAAATATATTTTAATAATTTATTTTTAATAGTTTACTAATATAACCATTGAGCAAAAAAGTTATTGATTGCTTATATTATCAACGTACTAAACAAGGTTTTTTAGAATCAAATTTCCAATTAGGAATCAAGCATTGCATTGCTTCTGCATCATTTCTATCATGGTTTGATAATTTCTTATAAAGTGCATTGGCTTTCATTATTTTTTCCATATTTATAGTGACACCAAGTCCGGGAAGAGTAGGTACTTCCAGATACCCATTTTTTATTTTTGGTGTATCATCAAGTAAATTTTGACCATCTTGCCAGATCCAATGGGTGTCCAGGGCAGTAGGTGTACCCGGAGCTGCAGCTGCTACATGAGCAAAGGCAGTGAGAGTTATATCAAAATGGTTGTTTGAGTGTGATCCCCATGTTAATCCCCAATCATTTAATATTTGAGACATTCTGACACTTCCATCAAACCCCCAAAAATGTGGGTCTGCCAAAACTATATCCACAGATTTTAATGTTGTCGCATGATAAAATTGTCTCCAATCAGTTGCTATCATATTTGTTGCTACAGGCATATTTGTAGCATTTTTAAATTCTGCCATGATTTCACGGCTGCTAAATCCACTTTCTGGGCCACACGGATCTTCTACATATGTCAATATCCCTTGCATTCCCTTACATAATTCGATAGCCTCTGCCAATGACCATGCTCCATTTGGGTCTATATTTATTCTTCCGTTAGGAAATTTTTTCTTGAGGGCTTTTATTGCTTCCATTTCCTCTGAACCTTTGAGTACTCCACCCTTTAATTTAAAATTTCTAAACCCATATTTTTCTTGCAATACACACGCTTGCTCTACTATACGAGTGGGAGTCAACATCTCTTCTCTACGAATTTTAAACCATGGATCTAATGAATCTGATTCATCTAGATATGGTAAATTGGCTTTTTTCTTATCGCTCACATAAAATAAATATCCCAAAGTTTCTATTTTATCTCTTTGTTTTCCATCCCCTAATAATTCACACATCGGTAATTCCAAATATTGCCCCAACAAATCTAACAATGCACATTCAATTGCCCATTCTGATTTTATCACAAACTTAAGCTTGCTTATATCTAGAGACTGTATACCTTCACCGGTATCTTCATCTGATTTTTTAGCTATTTTGTGGATACTATTCAATATTGATCTATACGTTCCTACAGACCTTCCTACAACTAATGGAATACAACTTTTGAGCGATTCACAAGTGTAATCTCCCCCATGTATTTCTCCTATACCAGTATGTCCGGCGCTATCCTTTAATATTACCAAATTTCTGGTAAAGAAAGGACTGTGAGCACCACTTAATGTCATTAGCATACTGTCACTTCCTGCTACTGGAATAACTTTCATATCAGTAATAACAGGAGTTATTTTTTCGTTCATTTTTATAATTCACCTCTTTTTTGTATAATGTATCTAATTGAAATCTGTCTGGCGATACATTATTTTCCCATCTTTGATAGTCATTTGTGGGATTATTACTTGATTCCCATTTATGTATTCTCCTAAATAATCGTAAAATTTAATTTGTTTTTCTATTATCTTAAAAATTGCTATATCCGCTACGGTTCCAATATTTAGAGAACCCAATTCCTCTTCCATTCCTATTTGTTTTGCCGGTGTTATTGTCACCATATCAAATATTTTTTTTATATCAATTCCCATATTTAGATATTTGGATAAAAGTCTCGGTAAATTTATTACCGGATGTTCATAAAGTGTCATAGGACTCATATCGGTACTTATAATATCTGGGATAAATTCATTTTTTATTGCCGGAATTGCTATTTTGAATGAAAAATTGCTTCTTCCATTGCATGCATCAAAAATTATACCCCTTTTTCTAGCTTCCAAAATCCTTTTTTTCACTAATCCGGAATTATCTATGATTGTATCTCCCATCCCATGATACATATGACAAAATACATCTCCGGGACGGAGCATATCAGCCACGTCTTCGATAGGAATAATCGGGT
Source organism: Fusobacteriaceae bacterium (assembly GCA_031289425.1). Lineage (GTDB taxonomy): Bacteria > Fusobacteriota > Fusobacteriia > Fusobacteriales > Fusobacteriaceae > JAISST01. The sequence continues at coordinate 27,294 of JAITPM010000043.1, read as the reverse complement.
CGTTCATATGTACCACCACTTTACATTTGAGCACCTCTGCTATTTCTATAGTTTTTTCTAAGGGCTCTCTCGTAAGTCCAGAAGATCTTACTATATCCTTAGATATTCTGAATTTCAAAGCTATTAGATGATCTCTATATTTATCAAATAATTCTCGCATTTTATCTAAATCATAATATTTTGGATCTTCATTTTCTGTATAAGCAGTCGTAGCAAGACCTGTAGGCGAAACATGTAGATAACTCTTTATTCTAACACGGGAATTAGTTATATCATATTTTTCGAATAATTCATAATTACTTACTCCACATGTCCCACCATCTACAGCGGTTGTTACTCCATTTGGCAGAGTAGCGATATCAGGAGGCACTCCTCCATCACAACCGGTATATAAATGTATGTGATAATCAATAAGTCCAGGAACAATTATACAATTGGTAGCATCTAATATATTCCAATCTTTATTAATCTCTCTTGGGGTCTCGACAATTTTATTTCCATTTATAGCTATATTCTTTTTATCAAACTCTTTTGTAAATGGATTATATGTAGTTCCATTTTTTATTATCATTTTTTTCATAATCTAAATCTCCACAATAAGGATAATATATTAAAAATAATATCTATTTTGCGTTGTCTTCGATTGATTTTAATAACGTATCAACCAATTCATCGCCAATAGCATTTCTTATTTGCTTGTAAACTTCATCTGCTGAAACTTTCATCTTTTCTATTTCTGATGGAGCTAACTCGATTATTGTTGTTCCGCTTTTCTTTATTGTTTCTTTATCATCATTTATACTTTCATCGGCTAATCCTCTAGTATAAATAATCGCTTCATGAGAACAATCATCGACCAATTTCTTTTCCTCTGGTGTCAATCCATTATATAGTGAGCTACTCATTAAAAATACTATTACATGTCCTAAATGATTAGTTTCAATTACATATTTTTGTGCTTCGTAAAATTTATTTGCAACTATATTCATATAGGGATTTTCTTGTGCGTCTATAGTATTTTGTTTCAATCCTACATATACTTCACTAAAGTCCATAGCTAATGCATTAGCTCCTAAAGATTTCCAATATGCTATATGATAAGGATTTTGTATTACACGTATTTTGATACCTTTAAAATCTTCGGCTTTATTTATCATGACATTGGATGTTGTTTGTCTAAATCCTGCATCTGCCATTCCCATTAGTTTAATATTTACTTTTTCAGAATATTTGTTTAGAGCCACTACAAATTTTTCGTCATCCAATACCTTTCTCATAACTGTAAGATTTGGAAATATATTAGGACAATCAAATACCCCAAATTCCGGTACAAATGATGGTAATCCACTAGTTATTGTTGTTATGAAGTCGTTTGCTCCTTCTACTAATCCTTGCATTTGTTCAGTATCATTTCCCAATTGCCCGTTAGCATATAGATTTACAACTATATTTCCATTGCTTTTAGCTTCTATTAATTCTTTAAACTTGTCCATCATTTTATAATTTAAAGTTGACTCTGTTACATTCATTGCTACAGTCCAAGTATATTTTGGTGCCGCAAAAATAAATGATGAAATTGATACATAAATTACTAATAATATTAATAGCATTTTTTTCATGAATATCACTTCTCCTTTTTTATTAAATCTTTTTTTATTAAAATAGTATTTATAAAAATATTTATGTTATAACAAACTTGGTAAAAATAAACTAATCTGAGGAATAAACACAATGAGCAAAAGCGCTATAAAAAATGCAATAAGAAAAGGAATCGATGCTTTTGCAATTTTTAAAACCGGTACTTGAGTCATGCTGCTTGCTACAAACAAATTGATCCCCATTGGTGGTGTTACCATTCCTATCGCTAGATTCGCTGTCATCATAATCCCAAAATGCACAGGATCCATGCCTATATCTTTTATAATCGGAAGGAAAATAGGAGTTAAAATCATTATATTAGGAATATTATCTAAAAACATTCCAAATACCAATAAGATAGCATTTATAATAAAAAGAATTAATATTTTATTTGATATATTGCCTAAAATACTTCCATTTATCACTTGTGGGTATCTGAGTAAAGTTATTGCTCTACCAAATGCTGTGGCCGCAGCTATTATAAACAATATTGTAATATACGTCTTACTGCCTTCCACAATAATTGCCCATAAATCCTTTATTCTCAATGTCTTATATACAAATATGCATATAATCAAAGAATATAAAACAGAAATAGCTGCTGCTTCTGTAGGAGAAGCAACTCCTCCATATATACTCCCCAATATTATAATCGGAGTTAACAAGGCAAAAAAACTTTCTTTAAAGAGTGGATAAAATCCAATTTTTTTTATTTTTTCGTAATTTTCTTTTAATATATTTTTATCTTCACCATTTTTTTTGCAATGAATATATGCACAAATCATTAATGCAAGCCCAATTAGCATTCCCGGAAATATTCCTCCTATAAAAAGAGCTGAAGGCGATGCATTGGATGCTGAAGAATATACAATATATGAGATACTGGGAGGAATGATGACCCCTAGTCCGCCGGCTACCGTAACAAGCGCTGTACTAAACACTTTGTCATAGCCTAGAGTAATCAAAAACGGTATTGTCATAGATCCTACTGCTGATACTGTAGCTGGGGATGAGCCCGATATAGCACCATAAAACATACAAGTAATGATTACAGCGCAAGGCATTCCAGCAGTTTTGTTTCCTATAAAATAGGCAAAGAAGTTAAATAATTTTTTCGATATTCCTCCTCTTGCCATTATTATTCCTGATAACATGAATAGCGGAACTGCTAATAAAGTAAAACTATCAAGTCCACTTACCATACTTCTTATTGCAGCTTCAATCGTATATGGAAACGAATTGTTCAATATTTTTGGTAATGCTGCCATTGCACCAAAAACTACTGCTATAGGTGTTCCGACTACTATCAGAGTAAAAAATATTAAAAAGAATATTCCTATTGTCATTTTTTATCACTCCCTACACTCTCGGCTACAAAATAACCCAGAATTAAGACTTGGAATATTCTTATAACAGCTAAGGCAAAACCTATAACCGGAGCCATATAAACATACACCATAGATATTTGTAATGTTCCACTTATTTGTTTGCTTTTAGCTACTGATTTCAAAACATTTACCGAATAAAAAAATAAGATACAAAAAAATATCAATACCACTAATTGAGTCATAAACAACAGTATTTTCCTATATTTTGAAGGTAATATTTGAACTAATGTATCCACACATATCCCATTTTTATGTCTTATCCAATAACCTATACTTATAAACCCCGAAAAAATTAGGCAATATTTACATATTTCATCATTCCAAGTCAGTCCACTATTAAAAACATATCTCAAAATAACATTGATAGATGTTAAGATTACGAGTACAATTAGAAATATGGAAAGTGCTGTTTCTTCAAAGTGTTCGTCCAGCCATTTTAAAAATACCATTTACTTATTCCTCCTCATATAAAATTATTTTACATTGCCTATATTTTATGTTAAAATATTCAGTAGATAAATCAATATTTATAATAAAAAATATAGTTAATTTTATAAAATATTTGTTCGCTTTATACAACAATGTTATAATTATAGTACAACAAATAATAATAAAATGCTAATTCATAATTATGATTGCGCCATAACAAAATTTAATAGTTACCGTAAGGAGGATACTATGGACACTAGGTATTTACATTATATTTTGACTATTGCCAGGAAAAAAAATATCACAAGAGCCTCTGAAGAACTATATGTGTCCCAGTCATCTCTAAGTCAACTATTAGCTAAACTCGAAGATGAAATCGGTATGAAGCTTTTTTTTCGTGATAAAGGCGAAGTTACATTGACCCAGGCAGGGATTTTGTATGTACAGGCTGCTGAAAAAGTAATCAATATACAAAAACAACTCTATCAAGACATTAGAGACCTCAACAATAAGAGCCATATCACTGTAGGTGTCACTTCTCAATTTGCTCTAAAAATACTATCTGATATAATTCCAAAGTTCAAAGCTCTTTTCCCTGATGTCTCTATTGAAATTACAGAAACCAATGTTCCTAATCTTACCAAAATGATTTTGGAAGAAAATATTGATCTTGGAATTATGGCTTTAAACAAACTTTCTTCCTTTGATAATCACTGTTATGTTTTACGAAATGAAGAAGTATACTTCGCTATTCCGATAACCCATCCATATAATACACAGAGTAAAAGTACAACAATTTCCATAAAGACTTTAGTTAAACTGTTTAGAGAAGATAATTTTTTACAATCTAAAATTGGCTCGACACTTCGAACTTTGTCTGATAAAATTTTTGCTGAATTTGCTTTTATTCCCAAGACAATAATGGAAAATAATTCTATAGTTATGACTCGTGATATGGTTTCCAAAGGAGTCGGAGTTACTTTTATAGGGGAATCTTGTGCAACTAATACTTCTAAAATTACTTATTATCACCTAGAACCTAAGTTATTTAGATATAACGTATTAGTTTGGAGAAAAAATTGGTTATTAAAAAAAGCTGAACTCGAATTTTGTTCATATATAAAGAATTATTTCCCAAAAGAAGAATAAAGAAAGAAAATAAAAAATAAAGCAAAAAACTGAATATTAATATTCAGTTTTTTTAATAATTATAATTATTTTAATTTATCCCATTTTCAATTTGATCAAAAGTATACATAATAGCGGAATAGTACCCATCGAAAAAACCGTACTAAGAACAGTTGCCTTAGAAGCAAAATCAGCATCTCCTTCGTATTTTGAAGCTAGCAATGTCATTGTTGTTCCTGCGGGCATTCCCGCTAAAATCACAGATATCCCCAAAAGCAATAGGTCAAAGTGAAGGACTAATCCGATTATCAATGCTAACACAGGAACAATACACAACCTTACAAAACAATAATAAAAATTATCCTTACTAAATAAAGTTTTCATACTAGCATTTGATATTACTCCTCCAATTGTAAACATAGAAAGAAAAGTACTACAGTTACCTATTCCTCTTATAGATTTTTCTATAATTATCGGAAGATGAATTTGAAATATCATTAATATTAATCCTATTTCTACTGCTATTATACAGGGGTGTTTCGCCAAATTTTTCACTATTTCTTTTTTAGTAGTAGCAGTAAAACACGCCAATCCTGCTGACCACAAAAATAATCTAGCCGGAATTAAGTAAACTGATGCGTACAAAAGTCCATCTGTACCATATATTCCCTCTACAACAGGGTTTCCTAAATATCCTGCATTGGAGCAAATAGTACCATACTCCATCACTTTTCTTCTTTTTCCTTTCATATGTAGAAATAAGATTTTACTCAACCCCAATTGCATCAATTGAATCATAAAAGCGATTAAAAATATTTTTCCAGTGGATAATAATACATTAAAATCCATCTCAACATAGAAAGATGTGATTATATTACATGGTAGGACAATACAAATAACTAGATCCGTAATGCATTTTATTCCCAAGGCATTAAGTATTTTTAGTTTTGTAGCTGCCCATCCAGCACTCATATAGATAAATAATGTACATTGGAGTATTATTAAATTAGAAAAATTTATCATAATTTTCATCCTTAATTTATATTTAGCACTATTTTATTTTTCAATAGGAATATTAACAGGCCAATTAGGCTTTTTTCCGGATAATACCAGTTCTATCTCAGAAGCCGCTTGAAATGACATTAAGGCCATACATTCCTCTGTATTAGAAGCAATATGAGGAGTTGCTATCACATTGTCCAATTTCAAAAGTGGATTATCAATATCAGGTGGTTCTTTTTCATATACATCCACAAAGGCTCCGGCAATTTTGTTTTTCTCCAATGCTTCTATTAAATCTTTTTCATTTACGACTTCACCTCTGGCACAATTAATAAAATATGCGGAATTCTTCATAAGATTAAATTCTTTTTTACCTACAAACCCATTATTATTCGCAGTCAAAGGTACGTGCAAAGTTACAAAATCTGACGTTTTAAATATTTCATCCCAATTAACTAATTGTATATATTCCGGAATAGATTCTTTGATAGCATACGGATCATATGCCTGTATTTTCATATCGAGTCCATAGAATACTTTTTGCGCAAGTTTTCTGCCTATTCTTCCCAGACCGACTATTCCTAGTGTTTTTCCTTCTAACTCCAATCCTTTATGATTGTTTTTGAAGAAAAAATTTCCTTCTTTCATTGCTTTACTCAATAAAAATGTCCTTTTAGAAGCAGCTAAAATAGCTCCAAGAGTAAATTCAGCTACCGCATTAGTGGTAGAATCAGGGGCATTTGTTATCCATATACCCAATTTTGCTGCTACATCTATATCGACATTATTATATCCTGCTCCATGTCTTGCAACTATTTTAAGTTTTTTACCGGCCTCTAACACAGCTTTTGTACAAGGTGCTGTACGAAGTAATATAGCATCACAGTCTACAACATCCTCTATAAGATCAGCTTCAGTTGCTCCTTTTCCTATTTTTATTTCATATCCCTTTTGTTCCAATAATTCTACCCCTTCTTTAGCTACCGCTTGAGGTATTAACACTTTATATTTCATCAAATTCCACCTCGTTTCATTTTTATACTACTTTTTGTTCTTTTTTAGAATTTAGAAATTGTATACCATAAATAAACGACAAACATAGCAACCCGGCAATATCTGTTAGAGTACCCGGTATTACCAGACAAATGCTTCCGATAAAGACAATAATAGTTTTAATCCATGATAAATTGCCTTTAAAATATCTCTGTACAGCAGTTGCAAGTCCAAAGGAGCCTATCAATGCCGTAATAACTGCTATTATAATTTCTGATAATTTACCTGTTCCCAATAATACAGGATTTAAGCAAAACATAAAAGGCATTAAAAATCCTGCCAAACTCAATTTCCAAGCAGTGAACCCAGTTTTCATAGCGTCTCCACCGGCAATTCCAGCTGCCGTATATGCGGCTACTGCAACAGGAGGAGTAACATTTGCCATAATCCCAAAATAGAATACAAAGAAATGAGCCGCTATTTTGGCTACACCCAATTTTTCAAGAGCCGGAACAATCAAAGTAGCTAAAAGTACATAAGCTGCCGATGTAGGCATTCCCATACCTAAAATAATGGAAGTAATCATAGTTAAAAATAAAAGTAATATTACATGACCACCCGATAGAGCTATCAGAAGTGAAGATAATTTGTACCCAATTCCAGTAAGCATAAGTATACCTACGATTATCCCTGCCGTACCTGTTGTCAAAGCCACACTTATCATTCCTTTGGATGATTCAGCCATTAATTTTAATACTTCTAAAAAAGATCTTCTCTTTCCAGGGTAGACAAGCATTATAATTATCAAAAATATAATAGAAAAGAATGCTGATTTTTGTGCCGAGTAACGAATCCCGACTAAAAGGAATACAAGCAAGCATAAAGGCAAAAGTAAAAGCCAACCTTTTTTAAATTCTTCCTTAAAATTTGGTAATTCTTCTTTAGATTGACCATGGAGATTATTTTTTAAAGATTCTAAATCTATCATGATAAATAATGCAATATAGAATAATATAGCAGGAATAATAGCTGAAATAACTACCTGTTGATATGAACCTATATAATCTGCCATGATAAATGCTGCCGCTCCCATGACCGGTGGCATCAACTGTCCGCCACTAGATGCAGCTGTCTCTACGGCTCCGGAAAATTCTGCTTTAAATCCGCTTCTTTTCATAAGAGGAATAGTGAAAGTTCCGGTTCCGACTACATTTGCTACCGCACTTCCGGATATAGTGCCAAATAAGCTACTGGCAACTACCGCTACCTTAGCAGGACCTCCACGAAATCCTCCAAGCAACGACTGAGTCAGACGTATGAATACATCTCCTGCTCCGGATGATTCCAATATTCCGGCAAAAATAATAAATATAGAGACATATATAGATGATACTCCTAATGGAGTACCAAATATCCCATTGGTTCCCTTAAAAAGTAATTCCGTTATCCTTGCCCAGCTATATCCTCTATGAGCAATTCCTTGAGGGAGTTTTGGTCCCAATATAGCGTAAAGAATACATATGATAGCTATGATAGGCATTGCTGCTCCCACAAGGCGCCATGTAAAAAAAAGTAATGTTACTGTAAGTATCGTTGCCAGTACCATATCAAAACTGGACATAGTACCAGATTGCTTCCACATATCGTTGGCAATTGAGTAAGCATATATTCCTATGGTTGCCATTGCAGCGATTATAATAATAGTGGGAATATATTTCATTATCTTATTTTTCACTTTAAATAAATCATAACATAATGGCACCAATACCATACTAAAAATCAAATGAATAATCCTATGTTGATACGATGGTAGTGCTCCAAAAAATGATGTATAGATATGAAATAGAGATAATGATATCCCAATAATTAAAAATGCCATTTTTTGGAGACTAATTTTTTCTTTTTTTATTTCAATTCCAGGATTCATACCTATCATTCTCCTTATTATCGGTCAAATATTATCTATTATTTTACTGCCCCTACTTCTTTCAAATATTTTAGAGCTCCCGGGTGCATTTCGACTAATCCAGACAATCCCCTAGTAGCATTTTTTAGATTCCATTCATCACATTGTGGATAGGCAGCGACTAGTGCTGCATTATTTTCATACAAAGCTTTGGATATTTTGTACACCTCATCCTCTGATACATCTTTATGGGCTAACAAAAAGCTTACACTTCCAAATGTATAATCTACTGCTTCATCTTGACCGGTATATACATTAGCAGGTATTGTAGCCGGTATATAGTAAGGACAGTTCTTTATAATTAGATCATATTGTTCTTTATCCAAACTAAGCAATCGAATCGGTTTTGTAGCTGCAGCAGTAGCTACAGGGGATGCCGGCAATGTACTCATAATACATACAGCGTCTATATTCCCATCGGTCAAAGCTTCAGCTGCATCTCCATGTGACAAATACTCTGGAGTCCAATCTTTATTTATTTGATACCCGTATGCATCCATAATAGTTTTAGTAGCATCTCCGGCTACACTACCTGCCGGACCTATTGCTATTTTCTTGCCTTTTAGATCCTTATAACTTTTTATTGGTCCATCTTTCAAAGTATATATTTGTAAAATGGTCATATGCCCTCCCATAATACCTTTTAAGGCATCTTTTTCTATTTTTTTCCCCTCGAAACTTCCTTTTCCTTCCAATGCCAAATACAATACATCAGAAGCAGACATTGTTAGTTCTACATTTTTATTGGCTCCTAATAATATATTTTCACTTGAACCTCCAGTTATTTCTATATTAGCAGAAATTTCCGGAACATTTTTGTTGATAATATCTGACATTGCAGTACCTATAATAGAAAAAGCACCACCGGCACTGGAAGTTGCGATAGAAATATACTTTTTATCAGCTCCTTTTACTACTCCGAATGCTAAAACAACCATTAAACATAGATTTAGAACTTTTTTTACCAAATTACTTTTTTTCATGACATCCCTCCATTTTTTATTTTAATGCTAATGTTATAACTGTTATAACACTAATTGCGTACTTATATTGCCAGCAGTACAATAGATTTTTTCTACTAATATGTGGCAATTATTAAATTTAATGAATCGTGTATGTGTTCTCGCATAATTTTCTCTGCTCTATCCTGATCTCTTTTACTTATTTCATCCACAAGATATCTATGCCAATATCTTGGATAAGTTTGTCTCGGTGCATTTGTCCCTATAGCCTTACAAAGAACCCAAAATAAATTAATTTTTCGTAGAGTACTTATGAGCATTTGATTCCCTGTAAATTCTGTAAGTTTGGTATGAAATAACATATGTGAATTTCTGCTATCTATTACAGTATCATCATTGTAAGGAACAGTATCCAGTTCATATGCTATTTTGAATAACCTATCATGTTGCTCCACGCTCATTTTTTGTGCTAATATTCTAGCAGATTGACATTCGATAGCTTCTCTCAATTGATAATTTTCGATAACTTTTTCCAATGTAGGTACTTTTACAAAAGAACCCCATTGAGGCTTTGACTCTACCAAATTATCTTCTTCCAATTTTTTTAAAGCCTCTATAACAGGGATTACACTTACCCCTGTTATTTCAGCCATCTTTCGTCTAGATAATTTCATTCCAGGTAGAAATTCGCCATCTATAATTTTTTGAGATATAATCCTATAGGCAATATCCGATGCAGTTTGAAAATTCTCTTCAATCATATTTTGCACATCTCCCACCTACAATTTGTTAAAAATATATGTTTTATTTTTTTATTATTTTTTTATTATTTTTTATTTATTTTTTAATTGTCATTCCAACCTTTAATAACCTGAAAGTTCGCCCAGAGGCATCTATATATAATTCTTCTGCTCTATTGAGTGCTTCATTTAGTTCCATATCACAATTGACTGTTGTAATAATAGATTCTACTCCGTGCTCGTATATATCTTGAGCTCCATCGCCCATACCACCTACGATAGCTATTACCGGAATATTTTTGGTTTTGCAACGGTTTCCTATTCCACTTGGCACTTTCCCAAAAGCAGACTGCCAATCTATTCTTCCTTCACCTGTAATAACCAGATCTATATCTTTTAGTAGGGAATCAAATTCTATTAAATCCAAAACTGTCTCTATACCGGATTTTAATGTAGCATTTAAAAATATGCAAAGAGCTGCTCCCAATCCACCTGCTGCACCAGAACCGGCTATTTTATCCACATCTACACCGGTTTTTTCCAAAAGTACCTTGGCATAGTTTTTCATGCCTTTTTCCAATCTATCTAGTATTTCTGGAGTTCCGCCTTTTTGCTTTCCGAATGTATATGTAGCACCTCTTTCTCCAGTCAAAGGATTATTGACATCACACATTACTGTAAATTTTGTTTTTGTTATAGACGGATGAATTTTACTAAGATCTATATCATGTACTTTTTCTAGGTCAGACCCTGTTCCTTTTAATTCATTCCCATTAGCATCTAAAAATTTTATTCCTAAAGCTATCATAGCCCCCATTCCACCATCATTAGTGGCACTACCTCCTATAGCTATAGTGATATCATGAAACCCTTTATCTAATGTAGCCTTGATGAGCTCTCCTGTTCCGTAGGTAGAGGTATTTAGAGGATTTCTTTTCTCAATGGGAACCATAGGAAGTCCCGAGGCTGCTGCCATTTCTATTATTGCAGAATCTTTATTTATTTCTCCATAATAGGAATCACATTTTTCCATAAGTGGCCCATAAACATCCAATTTGATTATTTTACCTTTGGTGTTTTTTATTACAGTGTCTACAGTCCCCTCACCTCCATCGGCTATCAGCACTCCTTTTGTTGTGCAATCGGGAAAAACTTTCTTTGCTTCTACAGTAAGTAATTCGATAATTTTTTCTGATGATAGTGTCCCTTTAAATGAATCTGATGCAAATAAAAAATTCATATTTCCTCCTAAATTTTTATATGGAAAAATCCAGAATGTGTTCATAATTTATGATATCAATTTTTAATGCAAATTACAATAACAATCTATATTTAAATTAATCCTACTTTTTTCATTTCTTGTCTCATTTTATCCAAAACAGACCCTTCTTCAGTTGATAAATTTGGTTTAAAAGGATCTCCTACATCTTGGCCGTGCAAATTAGCCATATCTTTTGTAGCTACAGGAAAACTTGCACCATCCATGGAAAGTCTTACAGGATTTAGTTTAAATTGTGCTTCTAAAGAACCATTAAAATCTCCGTTTACATATTTGTTATATATGTCTACTACCAATTCTGGCATAATATTAGCCGTTGTGCACACTCCACCTACAGCTCCGTGGCACATAGAGGCAAATAATAATGTATCCTTTCCACCAAAAACTTTAAATCCTTTATGACGAGTTCTGCGTATGAATTCGCTGGTTTGGGTCATATCTCCACTTGTATCTTTCATTCCGACAATATTAGAAACTTCATTAGCCAATTTTTCAACCAAAGTAGCTGGTAGCGTATACCCCACTCTTCCCGGATTATTATATAACAGTACGGGTTTATCTGGCACTGTATCAGCTATAGTTTTAAAATGTAAAAATAATTCCTTATCTGTTGGTTTCAAAAACATTGGTTGCAATATTGATATTCCCGCAACACCATTTGCTATCCCCAATCTAGCTAATCGGCAGCATTTTTTTGTACTGATAGCCCCTATACCCATATATACAGGAACTCTACCTGCTACTTGACTTATCATTATTTTTATTCCTCTTTCCATTTCGTCTTCTTCAATCATATAGAATTCTCCATTACTTCCATAGATCAAGATTCCAGATACACCACCATTTATTACAAAATCAATTTGTTTTCTCATTTTTACTTCATCAATTTTTTCGTCTTTATCTATAGGGGTTAAAATCGGTACAATTATACCTTTTATAAAATCTGTTTTCATTTTGATATCATCACCTTTTATGTTTTTATTTTTTTACAGTGACATTTGCTATTTTTTCATAATATTTTACAATGCTAGAATGATCTTCTTTGTCGAAGCCATCAGCTTTTAATCCTTGCATGATTTCCATTAATTGCCCAGTCAAAGGTAAAGGTGAACTTACGGCATGTCCTGCATTTAGCGCATTATTTAAATCTTTTATATGCAATTCTATCCTGAATCCAGGTTTAAAATTTCTATCTAATATCATAGGCACTTTGGCATCCATAACTGTAGACCCGGCAAGACCGCCTCTTATTGCTTGATATACCAATTCAGGGTCTGCTCCTAATTTTGTTGCCAATGCCAATGCTTCGGATACAGCCGCTATATTTACAGCAACAACTATTTGATTGGCCAATTTAGCTATATTTCCAGCTCCCAATGTTCCTACATACACAACAGAACCTGCCATTGTCTTTAATACATCATAAAATTTATCGAAATTTTCTTTTTTCCCGCCTACCATTACCGATAGAGTTCCATCTATTGCTTTGGGTTCTCCCCCAGATACTGGAGCATCCAACATCTCTATTCCTTTCTTAGCCAATTCTTCCCCTATTAATTTACTTTCAACCGGATCTATTGAGCTCATATCTATTACTACTGTCCCAGCCTTTGCTCCTTCAATAATTCCACCCTCTCCCAATGCTACTGCTCTCACATGGGGTGAATTTGGTACCATAATAATTATAACATCACATTCTTTCGCAACTTTTGCGCTATTTTCTACTGTTTTAGCACCTAATGCTGTCAATTCAGCCACAGCAGTTTTATTAAAATCATAAACTAACAGTTCATGACCTGCTTTCACCAAGTTTTTACTCATAGGTTTTCCCATGATTCCCAATCCAATAAATCCGATTTTCATTTGATATTACCTCCATTAAGTAGTTTCCTATAAAATTATATTATTAAATTTTGAGTATTAAAAACGAAATATTTGTTTAACAATACCACTATAAGTATATAATACATATTGTTCCTTGACAAATTAATAATTTTAATCACTTTATCATTATTTCTAATACTATAATTAATTTGCTTATTTGAATTAGATTATAGTGATAATATTTTTTATCGAACTAAACAAGGCTTCTTTGGATCAAATTTCCAACCCTTTATCAAATATTGCATTCCCATAGCATCATCCCTTGCCCCCAGACAATTTTTCTTATATATTTCATTAGCTTTTAATATTTGCTCCATGTCAACTTCTATTCCAAGACCCGGTATTTTTGGCACTTCTATGCACCCATCTATTATCTGTAATGGTTTTTTAGTCAATCTCTCTATTCCTTCTTGCCATATCCAATGAGTATCTATAGCATTTATTTTCCCCGGCACTGCCGCCGCTGCATGGGTAAACATAGCTAGAGATATATCAAAATGATTGTTCGAATGAGAACCCCAAGTAAGTCCGAATTCATTACACATTTGACCGACTCGTACAGAACCTGCCATTGTCCAAAAATGCGGATCCGCAAGTGGTATATCCACAGATTGTAATTCTAACGAATGGCACATTTGCCTCCAATCTGTAGCTATCATATTAGTCGCTGTAGGTAATCCGGTAGCACGCCTAAATTCTGATAATATTTCTCTTCCGGAATATCCATCCTCTGCACCACATGGATCCTCACAATAAGTCAATATCCCGTGCATATCCTTACACAGTTCTATTGCTTCTTTCAAAAGCCATCCACCATTTGGATCTATTGTAATTCTAGCTTTTGGGAAAGCTTTTTTTAATGCTTTTATAGCTTTTATTTCTTCACTACCATCTAAAACACCACCCTTTAATTTAAAATCTTCAAATCCATATTTTTCTTTTGCTGCCTCTGCCAATGCCACTATTTTATCAGAAGTCAGAGCTTCCTCATGACGGAGCCTGTACCACGAGCACTCACTATTGCTCTCATCATCATATGGTAAATCTGTTTTTTTCCTATCTCCGACATAAAACAAATATCCTAGCATCCTTACTCTGTCCCTTTGCATTCCTTCACCCAAAAGAGAGGCAACCGGAACATCCAGATATTTTCCCAAAAGATCAAGTAACGGAGCTTCTATAGCCGTAAGTACATGTACTCCTGTTCTCAGGTCAAAAGTTTGAGTTCCTCTTACATCCTTTTCTCCCTTGGAATCCAATTTATTTTTTATTTTTAAAAGAGTATTTTTATAATCTCCAATATTTGTATTAAGAATCAAAGGACTTATCTCTTCTAGAGTTTTTGTTATTTTTTCTCCTCCTGGCACTTCTCCTACTCCTACATTTCCGCCATCGTCTGTCAATATGACAATATTTCTTGTGAAATAAGGGGAGTGAGCACCACTTAGATTAAGTAACATACAATCTTTCCCCGCAACCGGAAATATTTCAATTTTTTTTATTTTTGGTGTCATGGTATAATTCTCCTTTTGTATTTATGATATTTTATGTAATTGGTGCCGGATTAAAAATGCATAAATCATTATATAGCTTATATTTTTCGGAAAAACTTTTCTTTTTACCGCTTGCTACATCAATAATTTCATTAAAAATTAAAATCCCTATTTCTTCTATTGTAGCATCACCAGTTGCGATAGAACCAGCATTTACATCAATTAAATCTGACCATTGTTCCTTCATTTCATTCCTAGAACAAACTTTGATAACCGGTGCTATAGCTAGTCCATATGGGGTTCCTCTCCCCGTTATGAATACTTGTAATCCTATTCCGGAAGCTAGTTGACATGTACCGCATACAAAATCACTAGCCGGCGTTGCTGCAAAGATCAAGCCTTTTTTGGATGGTATTTCGCCCGGAGATAGAACCTCTACTATTGGAGCAGTCCCAGATTTTGCTATGGAACCCATAGCTTTTTCTATTATATTTGATAAACCTCCCTTTTTATTTCCGGGAGTTGGATTGGCACTCCTATCTACATCTCCTTTTTCCAGATAATTATCGTACCATTTCATCTCAGTCGCCAATTTTTTACCTAATTCTTTATCTATACAGCGTTCTCCTATTAGATATATACCATCTCTGACTTCTGTTACTTCTGAAAACAAAACAGTTGCTCCACCTTTGACCAACATATCTGATGCATACCCTGCAGAAGGATTGGCAGTGATTCCAGAAAAAGCATCACTTCCACCACACTGCATTCCTATCAATAGATCAGAGAGGGACAAAATTTCCCTTTTCCTTTTATTTAAAATGTTTAATTTCTTTTCGGCCATCTCCATCAGAGCATCTATCATTTCATTAAATCCTTTTTTATCCTGTAAAATGATAATATTATCTGGAGTTATATCTGTCTTATCACATAACATCTCTACTGTAAACTTCTCACATCCCAGACCTACCACCATCAATTGTCCTCCAAAATTTGGATGTTTTGCCAAATTTTGTAATATACGAATGGGAATTTTAGCTTCCGGAGCATTTATAGCTACTCCGCATCCATAAGCATGATTAATAGGGACTATGTCATCTATATTGGGATATTTGGGGAGCAGTTCCCTTTTCATTTTTTTTACAGCCACATTTAATACTCCGGTCACACATTGGACTGTGGTACTGATTCCCAAAATATTTCTAGTGCCTCCATAACCGCCATTAGGGTTTTTATAACCTTCCCATGTTAATATTGGAGGATTCGGAAGATCTTTTATAGTATTTATCCCAAAAACCATCTTATCGATAGGGGGCATGATAGGTAAACTAATCATTTTTTCATTAATCCAATCTCCTTTTTTTATTGGATCTATAGCGTATCCCAACACAACACCATACCTAATGATCTTTCCATTCTTTGGAATATCGCAGAGAGCAATTTTATGCGCTTGGGGTATATCATTTATAGTCACTATATCATCCATAACTCTACTATTGGCCTTTATATCTTTTATTGCAACAGCTACATTATCCTCTTTTTTTATTTTAATACATAATGAAGCACTCAATTTTTTCTCCTTTTTTGATTTTAGATTTTTGATTGATTTAAAATTCACTTTATATGGTTTTTTCTAGAACAATATGTTGTTTTTGCTACAAAACATTCTTTTTAAGAATATTTTTATATATAATATCATTTTATCTAATATTTATTATTAAGTAAACTTCTTTTTTTTTAGATTTATATTAATTTTTCTTATAGATATATCATATAATATTGAGTTTTATTGATCTTTAGTATATAATAATAAATAGATACTATAAAATTTATTTAAATAAGGTGAAAAATGGATCTTAAACAATTGGAATATATAGTCAAAATTGCTGAAGAGAATAATATTACTCATGCTGCTGAAAAATTATTTATTACACAATCTGCTCTGAATCAACAATTACTGAAATTAGAAAAGGAATTAGGTACTCAACTTTTTTATAGATCACGTATTAATTGGCGACTTACTGAAGCCGGTAAAATATATATAAATAATGCCAAACAAATATTAAATATAAAAAAAGAGACCTACAACAAAATCTATGATTGCATAGAAAGCAATGTTGGTCATTTGTCTATTGGATTAACCCCTGGAAGAGGAATAGCAATGTTCATAGCAATTTTTAGAAAATTGATTAGATTACATCCCAACTTAGTTTTAGAACCCATGGAACTATCTGTGCGTCAACAACAATATAAAATTGCCAGAGATGAATTGGATGTTGGATTCATGACTCTATCAGAAGCTCAAAGAACAAACGATAATTATATCGTATTAAAATCTGAAGAAATGGTTTTTGCTACATCCAAAAATCATCCTATTCTAAAAGGAATAGATACCTCCCAACCAATAGATTTATCTACGTTAAAGAATGAATCATTTGTGCTTATGAATAAGGAATCTACAAACAGAGAAATCATAGACCAAATATTTGAAAAAGCAGGATTTATTCCCAAGTTATTATTTGAAACTAAATATACCAGTAGTATTGTATCAGTAGTAAAATCCTCAATTTGTTGCGGAATTATTCCCTATTATTACGCCAAACTTGATAGTGAATATCTTTCTTATTTTCCTATTAAAGAACATCCCTCTTGGGACATGGTGATTTGTTATAGAAAGGGCTCTTATTTATCCAAGCCTGCAAAAACCTTTATAGAATTAGCAAAAATATTTTGGAATAAACAATAGAATCCTTGAAATCCTGCATACTTTTCATATAAAAAAAGACATCAAAAAATCTGATGTCTTTATATATTTTTATATAATTCAAATCCCTGCAATTAATAAACAACACTGTTAAAAATTTACAATATTTTTATTTTCACCATTTAAAAATGCTTTTAGATTCTCTTCACATATCGTCATTATATTTTTTCTTGCTTCAAAGGCTGCCCAAGAAATATGGGGCGTTATATTTATTCCATCACACATAATGAGTTCATCATTTTCTTTCGGCGGCTCACTATGCAAAACATCTAAGCCGGCAGCATAAATTTTTTTGTTCTTTATTCCCTCTTGAATATCTTTTTCATTGATAAGAGGGCCTCTGGCAGTATTGATGATAATGACACCATCTTTCATCTTTTGAATATTTTTTTTGCAAATAATATCTTTGGTCTCATCAGTAAGCGGACAGTGTAACGTGATAATATCTGCTCTTTTGAATAATTCATCCAGTGGAACATTTTCAACGTTTTTATCCTCAACTTTTATTTTTTCAGAAACGATTACATTCATTCCAAAAGCAGCAGCAATTTTGCCTACCTGTCTTCCTATATTTCCATAACCGATGATGCCTATATTTTTATCTCGCAAACTGATAATCGGATTCAACCAATAACACCAATCGTTTGCTTGATACCATCCATTATTTTTTACAGATAAACTATGCTTTCCTATATTGTTCGTGATTTCTAAAATATGAGCAAATGCCATTTGTGCCACTTCGTTAGAACCATAATTAGGGGTATTGGATACTTTGATTCCAAGCTCCTTTGCAGCCTTTATATCCACAACATCATATCCTGCTGCCAATACGACTACAAATTTTAATTTTTGAGCCTGTTTTAACGATGTTCTGTTTAAAACAACTTTATTTGTAAAAACAACATCTGCTTCTCTAATCCTTTCTGGCACTGCCAGCTGATCCGTTTTATCGTATGTTTGATATTCTCCATATTTTTCCAACCAATCCCAAGATAAGTCTCCCGGGTTTTCTCGATATCCGTCTAAAATAACTATTTTTAACTTTTGCATAATTCCCCCTCGGATGTATTATTTGTTCATATATATTATACCTCATATTTGTTATATTAGACAGAGTGAAATTATCGGAATAAAAGTAACCAAAATTAGTGCTATTGCAAAAGCAAAAATAAATGGTAGCGTATGTCTTGTCATCGTAGTTATAGGAATATTAAACATACCACATGCAACGAATAAATTGGAACCAACCGGAGGCGTAACAAATCCTATAGATAGGTTGACAACCATTATCATACCAAAATGTATCGGATGAACACCTATAGATTTCGCTATAGGGAGTAAAACCGGAGTTAGAATTAAAATTGCTGATGTAGTATTGATTAACATTCCTGCCAATAATAGAATTAAATTTAGAATTAAAAGTATAATCACTTTAGAATGAACAATACTAGTTATAAAATTTGTTACAAGAGTATGAAGATTTAATAACGTAAGCACTCGACCAAAAATAACAGCAGCAGCAATTACAACCAACATAGGTGCTAAATTTTTTCCAGTTTCATGTAAAATTCCAGGAATATCTTTAAAAGTTATTGTCTTATAAATAAACATACTTACTATAACGGAATATACTACTGACACTGTAGCTGCTTCTGTTGGTGTAACAATTCCACCGTAAATACCACCCAAAATGATTACTGGCGTTAAAAGAGCCCAAAAACTATCCTTCAATATTGGCCAAAACCCACGACTTTTAATATTTTTATGATTTTCTATTAATTTTTCTTTATCTTCTCCCTTAATTCTGCAAATTAACCAGGCAGTTATTGATAAACATGCTGCAATAAGAAACCCAGGAACAATACCCGCAATAAACATATCACTAACAGATTGATTGGCAGATAAGCAATATATTATGAAAGGGACACTCGGGGGAATAATCACCCCTAATCCACCTGCTGTCGCTACCAAAGCAGCTGAAAAATTTTTATTATAACCAAGATCTTCCAAGTATGGTACAACCATGCTTCCGACCGCTGCAGTTGTCGCTGGTCCAGAACCGGAGAGTGCTCCATAAAAAAGGCAAGTGATAACAGATGCAATAGGAAGCCCTGCTGTCATTTTTCCCATAAAATAAGCAATGAATTCGAAAAGTTTTTTTGCAATTCCACCTTTTGCCATAACAAGTCCAGAAAATATAAAAAGTGGAACAGCTAATAAAGGATAAGAACAAAGACCGTCTATCATACCTTTATAGACATATATTTGTGTAATGATGGTTGTAAAACCAGAAACATAAGTAGCAATAGCTCCTAATACTAGAGCGATACCAATAGGGACTCCAAGTATTAGTGCAACAAATAAAACAATAAATAACGCCGTCATTGACTATCCCTCCTTTTTCGATCTAATAAAAAGATAGAACCTTTGAATAAAACGAAATGACGATAGTAGACATCCTATCATTAAAGAACCATATACAAAATACATGGGGATTCCTGCTGCCGGACTTCGTTGACCGGTACGCATTAATGTTTTCACAACACCTATTCCTATATATCCCATATAGAGATAGACAATAAACAAAACAATACTGGAAATATATCGAAAATATTTTGCAATAGTTGAGGGGAATATTCCAGAGGCATCTATTTTCATATCGCATTTGTATCGTACGCAATAGCTAATTCCGATAAATCCAATCCATACATTGAAGTATACAATTACTTCTTCTACCCAAATTAATGAATTACCAAAACAATAGCGAAGAACTATTTGAATAGCCATGAAAATAGTCATCAAAAAAATTAATAACCCCATCACACTGGCCTCTGCATACTTATCAAACCAAATCAATAATTTTTTCATTGTGAACACCCCTTTATTTGTTTTGCAAATTACAATAATAGCTTGTTAAAAAATTTTATTACTTTCCAACGGCTTTATGTAAAATATCTATCATTTCATTTCCGATGTTTTTACGCACCAAATCTTCAGCCGCAGGTTGTGCGATTTTTCTCCATCTATCATTTTCCCCTGGATCCAAAGATCTGATAACTGTTTTTCCCATAGATTCCAGCGATTTTAGTAGTTGTTCTTCATTTTCTATTGTCGCTTTTTGTGCTTCTTTTACACAAATTTCCATTGCTTCATCAAAAATTGCCTTGTGTTCTGGAGACAATTTATCATAAAAATCTTTATTCATAGCCCAACTACTTAAGTAACAAATATGTTGTGTATTAATGAAAACTTTTTGTACTTCATACATTTTTGTACTATAAGCATTTTCCATTGCATTTTCTTGCCCATCTACAGTACCTTGTTGTAAAGCTGCATAGCGTTCAGAATTAGCAAGAGGGGTAGGTGTTACACCTAGTGCTTTCCATGCGGCAATATGATAAGCATTTTCCATTGTACGAATTTTCAAGCCTTTCAAATCTTCTAATTTATGGATTTCTTTGTTTGCAGATAACCAACGAAATCCAGTTGGAGTAACACCGGCACAGTGCAATCCGGCAGCATTAAATTTTTCTTGGATTTTATTTAGAAATTCTTCATTATTCATAGCTTTTATAGCATGTTCTAAGTTATCATACATGAATGGAATATCGAAAATAGCTAATTCTGGAATTAGAGATACTTGATTGGCCGTAGTTGACCAACACATTACAATAGATCCATCTTGTGTCCCTTGCATCGCAACAACATCTCCCCCCAATTGATTATTCGGGTAAAGAATTCCAGTCATTTCACCATTAGATTTTTCTTCAATTGTTTTTATAAATTTTTTAAAAGCTATATTAGCGGCATGATCTTCCGACATTCCGGTAGCTAAAGTAATAACTACGGAGGGTTTTTTTGCTGATTTTTCAGCTCCATAAGATACAATACTAAGCATTACTAATATCATTACCAATAATTTACATATGTTTCCTTTGATTTGTTTCATACATTACCTCCTCAGATTTTAAATTTATTTTATTTTGTGTAAATACTAAAATAACCACCTGTTATAGCATTCATGCATAGGAACACTACAAAAATTATATAATTAGACTACTTGCCTTAATACCTTCCATAGATTTGATTTAGCTTCATACCCAATTCCCGGAATATTAGGAAGTTGAACAATACTCTTTTCTATTATATTTCCATCCGCAAAGCCACCAAACGGTTGAAAAATTCCAGGATAGCATTCATTTCCTCCTAGTTTGAGACCTGCAACAATATGATTGCAAAATAGATTTCCACCATGCGGGATACAATTTTTATTTGCCCACCCAAAATAATGCATCATATTTAAAATTTTTATAAACTCGATTATGCCATAAGAAAGTGGTGGATCAACTTGTATATAATCTCTATCTGGGCGAAGTCCTCCATGTCGAAACAGGTTTCGTGCATCCTCATAAGAAAAAAGATTTTCACCTGTTGCTATTGGACCAGGATAATATTCAGCTATTACTGCATAGCTCGAAAAATCTGCCGGATCTAATGGTTCTTCGTACCATTTGAGTCCAAAATCTTTAATAGCTATCGCACATTCCAAAGCCGCTTTCATATCATATCTACCGTTAGCATCCACCATTAATCGACTACCATCACCATCGACAACAGATAAAGCGGCTTCTATTCTTTTCACATCTGTTTTCAGATCCGCTCCTCCTATCTTCATTTTTACATCATGAAACCCCTGATCAATATATTTTTTTAGTTCATCCTTTAAACGTTCTATACTATCAGTTTCATAATAATAACCACCTGCAGCATAGGTATAAATTTTATCACTCCACAACTTATTATTAAATCTTTCACCGATAACTTGATACAAAGGTTTTTTTTCAATTTTAGCAACAACATCCCATACTGCCATATCAATAGCTCCTACAGCATGTGCTCTATCCCCATGACCACCCGGCTTCTCGTTCTTCTTGAGCAGTTTATGTACTTTAAAAGGATCGATGTTACTCATATCCTCATCGTACACATCTATCGGATCAGCATTTAATATTTTTCCTATCATACGATCTCGTAGTATGCTTGTACAAGCATAGCGTCCAATGGAATTGAAACCATATCCTATTATTTGCTTGCCATCTCTAACAACATCAGTTACTATCGCAATGATGCTACCCGTCATCATACTGAAATTAATGTATGAATTGGCTATAGCTGAGCCAAGTGGTACAGTTTTTTCAATAATACTAGTGATTTTCAAATTACTATACCTCCTTTTAATTAATCAAAAAATTATTATCCTAAAAAATATTGATATAAATCATTTATTCTGATTTATTCATTTCGCTGTCGATATAAGGAATTAACCCGCCTTTACTTATAATTTCTTGTATAAACTCTGGAAATGGTTGTCCATTGTATATTTTTCCATTTGTTTCATTTGTTATAATGCCAGTTATGATGTCTACTGACATTACATCACCTTCAGTGGATTCTCTGACAGCCTCAGGACATTCTATAATTGCTAAGCCAGTATTTATAGAATTTCTATAGAAAATCCTTGCAAAACTAACAGCAATCACACAAGAAATTCCTGCAATTCTTAATGCCAATGGTGCATGTTCACGTGATGAACCACAACCAAAATTCTTTCCAGCCACTACAATATCCCCTATAGCAATTTTATTTATAAAATCAGAATCGTAATCTTGCATTAAATGTGTTCCCATAATATTGATATCAGATGTATTCATAAATCGGGCTGGATATATTACATCAGTATCAATATCATCTTTAAATTTCCAAATTTTTCCTTTTATCATTATCTATCAAACCTCCTCAGGAGATGCTATATATCCCATAATAGCTGATGATGCCGCTACTGCAGGACTCGCTAAATATACTTCAGAATCTATATGCCCCATACGTGCTTTAAAATTGCGATTTGTAGTTGCAACACATTTTTCTCCTGCCGCTAATATTCCCATATATCCTCCAATACAAGGGCCACAAGTGGGAGTTGATACAGCACAGCCTGCATTAATGAATATTTTTATATACCCTGCTTCCAATGCATCCATGTAAATTTTTTGCGTCGCCGGAATAATAATAGTCCGAACAAATGTTTTTACTTTTTTACCATTTAAAATATCTGCCGCAATTTTTAAATCACTGATTCTTCCATTGGTACAAGAGCCAATTACAACTTGTTGAATATCTATTTTATCAAATGTTCCGATTTCTTTTGCATTTTCAGGAAGATGAGGAAATGCTACTGTAGGTTTCAATGTTGATAGATCAATTGTATATTCCTTGATATATTCAGCCTCTGGATCAGAATCTGTTATAATATAATTTTTATTTCCATATTCTTTCATATATTGGATGGTTTTTGCATCTACTGGAAATATAGCATTTTTTGCACCGGCTTCTATGGCCATATTGCATATAGTAAATCGATCATCCATAGATAAATATTGTATTCCTTCACCAACATATTCCATGGATTTATATAGAGCTCCATCCACACCAATTTTACCAATTATATGCAAAATTAAATCTTTTCCGCTTATCCATTTACTAGGTTTACCGATTATATTAAATTTTATTGCTTCTGGAACTTTTAACCATACTTTTCCAGAAAGCATAGTAGCTGCAAAATCAGTGCTTCCAAATCCAGTTGAAAATGACCCGAGAGCTCCATAGGTACATGTATGAGAATCTGCTCCTACAACTAAATCGCCGGATTTGACAAGTCCCTTCTCAGGAATTAGTGCATGTTCTATTCCCATAGCACCAACATCAAAAAAATTAGTAATATTTTGTTCTCTTGCAAAATCTCTGCAGTCCTTACACTGTTGTGCTGCAGCCACATCTTTACATGGATTGTAATGATCCAAAACAATAACGACTTTTTCTCTGTTAAATACTTTAGGCATTTTAACTTTTTTAAATTCCTGGATAGCTACAGTTGTTGTGACATCATTTCCTAAGACTAAATCTACATTTGCATTTACTAGTTGACCTGCCTCAACTTCAGGAATTCCACAATGTGCGGCTATAATTTTTTGAGTCATTGTCATTTTCACTTTATTTTTCCTCCCTTGATTATAATTTTTAGCTATTTGAGAAATATAAAATACTTTATTTCTACTGTTTTTTTTTAATCTATGTATAAATTTTCCCACCAGAATTAACAATAAAAATTATGGTTTTCATTTAAATCAAATAATATTTACATTTCCAAGTGGCATAATTACCTAAAAAATATTTTTTAAAAAATCCCCATTTCCATATATTCTTCTATTTGAGTATCAGTTAAATTGAAAAATTTTTGGTATATTTCTTTGTTATGTTGACCCAATATTGGAGAAGGAAATTTTATGCTTGCTTTTTTTTCACTAAATTTAATCTGATCTCCTGTTAATGTAGTTTTTCCAGCTACCGGATGGTAAACTTCCACAAACATTTCTCTGGCACCAGCGATATGTGGATCATGCACAATTCGATCAATGGTATTAATAGGAGATATCGGAATACCTTTTTTCAAAAGTTTTTCTTCTATTTCATCTATAGTGAAATTTATAGACCATTTTTCGATGATATCTTTCAATTGCGCATGATGCTCCACTCTATCAATATTCTTTATGAATCTGCTGTCCTTTATTAATTCTGGTTGACCCATTTCATTTACTAATAGTGAAAACAATTTATCATTTCCGCACGCAATAACAACACTACCGTCTTTTACTTTAAACGAATCGTATGGATAAGTAGATTCATAGCGATTTCCTATTCTTTCTGGTATTTTACCTGATGTCAAATAAATTTGAGTAATGATTTCCAAAGAAGAGACTACAGAATCTACAAGTGCAACATCCACTTTCTGTCCCTCTCCAGTTTTGAGCTTGTTTACAATGGCAGCTAGAACCCCAATAGCAAGGCTCAATCCACTCAAAACATCACCCATTGCTGTCCCGGTTCTGGTAGGTTCCCCACCTGGCCAGCCTGTCGTACTCATGAGACCACCCATAGCCTGGCTTATGATATCATATCCTGCCCTATCACGATAAGGTCCATAATGTCCAAATCCTGAGATACATCCATATATAATAGCCGGATTAATTGTTTTTAATTTTTCATATCCCAGGCCAAGCTTTTCCATGGTTCCTGTTCGATAATTTTCTATAATTACATCCGCTTTTTTTATCATTTGAAGAAAAAATTGTTTACCTTCTTCCGTTTTTAAATTTAGTGTAATTCCTTTTTTACCTCTATTCAAATTCATATAATAAGAACTTTCACCATTTATAAAAGGTCCAAAAGCTCTGCTATCATCACCTTTTTTAGGTGTTTCTACTTTAATGACATCCGCTCCCATATCTGCAAACAGCATTCCACAATATGGCCCGGCAAGAACTCTTGTCAAATCTAATACTACAATACCATCTAATATTCCTTTGCTCATATATTTTCCCCCTTTTATTTTTTTAAATAGCGTGATTTAAGTAATTTTAATCGAATTCTGTTTCTATATATTACATATAAGCAAATTTTGTGCCAAAATTTAAATAATATAAAAAACCTATTAATTTCTGTAAATTTGGATTTTATAGCTTTTTTGTAATCGGAATATATAAGCTATTATCCAAAAAATGATTTTAATAGGTTTTAAAATGTTTCAATATAGGAATATTATGAAATTTTATATTTTTATATCATATTTCTTCATTCTTCTCCAAAGTGTTGTTCGCCCTATATTTAATTCTTTTGCCACAAGGTTTAATATTAAATTATTTTTTTTCAAAGTAGTAATAATCTTATTTTTTTCCCATTCATAGAAATTTGGTTCATAGTCAACTTCATTTTTTATCATTTTGTGAGGATTTCTATCATTAGTATTAATATCCAAAATTTTTAATATAATTTTCTTGATTTCATCTATTTCTTCATTTTGTGACATCAATACGTAAATACGAGAGACAACATTATATAGCTCTCTGACATTGCCAGGCCAATTATAATCTTTCAAATTATATAATATTTCCTTTAATGCAGTTTCATATTTTTGATAATCCTCTATATTAAAACATGAAAATATATATATCGCAATGTCAATGAGATCTTCCATTCGTTCTCTCAAAGGAGGAATTTCTATATTTAAAATATTCAATCGATAAAAAAGATCCTCACGAAATTTTTCCTTTTCAATTTGTTCCAATAAATTTTTATTAGTTGCTGCGATAACTCTGATATCAATAGGAATGATTTCTCTTCCTCCGAGTCTTCTTATTTCTTTCTCCTGCAAAACACGTAATAGTTTGATCTGAGCTTCTAATGGTATTTCTGCAATTTCATCTAAAAAAATGGTGCCTCTGTGAGCCATCTCAAACAATCCAGTTTTTCCACCTTTTGTCGCTCCTGTGAATGTTCCTTCTTCATAACCAAAAAGTTCCGCTTCTAAAAGATTCGGTGGAATTGCAGTGCAATTCATTGCAACAAATGGCTCATGAGCTCTATTGCTGAAATTGTGAATGCTCTGAGCAAAGAGTTCCTTACCAGTCCCCGTTTCACCATAAATCAAAATACATGCGTCTGACTTTGCATATTTTTTTGAAATTCTGATAACATCTTGAATAATCTTACTTTTTCCGATTATATCGTCAAAATA
>JAITPM010000022.1 GCA_031289425.1 Fusobacteriaceae bacterium | reverse complement strand
CTGCTCCGGTAGTCATAGGAACAATCTTAGTAGGAGGAATTGTTTATCTTATAGTAGATTATAATAGTGCAGATGAAAAAATTAGGCAAGCAATAGTGGAGATGGATACTGGAGAAAAGCTTAGAAATATTGATAGTGATGAAAGTGCGATAGTAATGAATCCTCCGGAAAGAGGTGCAGGTTGGATAGTGGATCCATTGCCTAGTGAAGAAGAAAAGAATTTGATTAAAACTCCGCCAAGTCCGCTTAATCCACCAGATGGAGAAATAAGTAATGGGCAACTTCCACCAAGTCCTTTGGATCCACCGGGAAATGAATTGGGGCAAACACCACTTCCATCAGATCCACTTAATCCACCGGATGGAGAAGTAGGTGATGGACGGCTTCCACCAAGTCCTTTGAATCCACCAGAAGAAGGGTCAGGAGATGGCTATTATGTTGAAAAAGATCATAAAATTGGGGAGAATGGAACACAAACCCATGGAAGTGACACTATCGTAAAAACTGGTGATGGAAAAGAACGTGTTGATGTTGAAAATTTAAATCCCGGGAAACAAGATGGAAGTATCCATTATCATGCTCCTGATAATACTAAATGGCAATATGATATAATGACAGGAAAACTTGTTGATAAAGATTGGAATCCTGCTCCACCATACATACAAAAAGTTTTAAAAAAGGACTGGTTTCAAAAAGCAATAAAAAAAGGATTGAAAATACTAGGAGAACAGATATGATAGTAAATAAGAAAATGGAAAAATTAATTCAACAAGCAAAAAAATATAAAAAAAATAACAAATTAACAATATCTCTAAAAGATCTATCTAGATTATTTAATCCAAATTTCGTAAAGGTTTTTGATTGCATTATCATAGCAGATAAAAATGAAAATAAAAAATATTTGGAAACTCGTTTTGATAAATCAATAGAATATCTTTCTGGTAAAATTGCCTATGAAATATGGTACGCCGAAACTAGAATTGACGATTATATAGAATGTAAAATTTCTAAAGAAGAAACAATTTTAATAGGGTTAATGATTATAGATATTTGGAGTTTGAAATTAAAAAATATAGATAATAATTCAAAATTTTGCATTATAATGTCTTATGATAATAAATGGAATGGTTCAGTCACTCTTGTGTATCATAAAATAAGAAATAATGAATCACTTGGTATCTCTGAAGATATTGAGAGTTATAATGGTCCAATCGGGTATGCTATCGTTTAATATTTTACATAAAAATGAATAAATTCTAAAGAGGAAGCAATTTCAATAGGTTTAATGATTACAGATGTTTGGGGTTTAAAATTAAAAAGCATAGATGGTAATTCAAAATTTTGTATTATAATGTCTTACGATAAGAAATGGGGTGGTGCAGTTACTCTTGTTTTCCATAAAGTAAGGGAATATGAAGAATTACCTTGGATTACTGATGATGGACAGGCTATAATAAATTAGACAATTTTCTTAAGGTCATGTAAAATATAATTATAAGAAGAGGATGACCATGGAAAAAGAAAAAAGTAAGAAAACTCACAAAATTTATACTGATGAGTTTAAAAATCAAATAGTTCAATTATATCTTAATGTTAAGAAAAAATATGATATAATCCGTGAATATGGAACATCTATATTTATAGTGGATATTTGGGTTAAAAGAGCAACAACCAGCAGCTCTTTTTAAGAAAAAGATAATCGCACATACGAAGAAAACGAATTAATAGCTCTTCGTAAAGAAAATCAAAAGCTAAAAATGGAAGTAGATATCTTGAAACAGGCTGCGCTGATAATGGGGCGAAAGTAAATATTATTAAAATAAATAGCAATAAATACTCTATATCAGCGATATGTCGCATTCTACAAATATCTAGAAACACATATTATTATGAATCAGTAAAAAAATCAAATGATTCAATATTAATTAAAAAAATTGTAGAAATATTCCTCAGAAGTCGCAATAATTACGGGATATGTAAAATCAAAGTTGAACTAACAAAACTAGGTCTCATTGTCTCAAGACGACGTATGGAAGAATAATGAAGCACCATTTATGTACGGTAAAAATAACCTTAAAAAAATTGTTTAAAAAAGTGTTGACAATCCAAGTTTTATAAAATAAGAGATAATGAATCAGCGAGATTTTCTAAAGATCTTGAAGAATACAATCAACCAGTTGGATATATAATAATTTGATGTATTGAAAAAGATATAGAACCAAAAATGACTAAAAACACCGGGAGAAATATAATGATAGTTAAAACAAATAAAAGAATGGAAAAATTGATAGAACAAGCAAAAAAATATAAAGAGAATAAGGATATTAAAATGTTGGGAGTATCTCTAAAAAGATTGACAAGATTATTTAATCCGAATCTCGTATTGATATACGATTGTATAATAATGTCAGATGAAAATAAGGAATATTTAGAAGCAAATTTTGAAAAATCAATAAATCAATTTTCTAATAAAACTAAATATGAGATGTGGTATTCTAAAACAAGAATTGATAATTTTATAGGTTATAGAACTGCTAAAGTAGCCGCAATTGCTGTTGGATTAATGGTTATAGAAGCATGGAGTTTAAAACTAAAAAGTATAGCTAATAATTCAAAGTTTTGTATTATTATGTCCTATGATAGTGGTTGGAGCAGTGTGGTTACGCTTACATACCATAAAATAAGAGCTAATGAGAAACAAACATGGCTTACTGATGATATAGATGAATCTAAGCCAATTGGGTATTTTGTTTTTTAATATTTTATACGAAAAATATAATGTAAATATGCATAATATTTAAAAATATGCAAAAATATTGTTTAATATTAAATAAAAAAGTGGGGAAAATATGACTTATTTAGAGGTCAACCAATACATCAATATAATCAAAGGAGAACCGTTAATAGAAATTTATAGAATAGCGGATATGGTATCTATATGCTTTGGAGATAAAGTAAAACTTGTTTCTTCTGATGACAAAGAAATTTTAAGAGAAAATTTTTCCATAAAACTTTTTCCTAATTGGAGAATGATAGATTTAGAACAAATAAAGTTTTAAAATTTAAGTGGAGGTATTATGACTCATCTAGAAATTAATCAATGTATTAGCGTACTTAAAGGAGTGGAATTAAGCGATGTTAAAAGATTGAAAGGAAAAGAAACAATATGTTTGAGTCTGGGGAAAAAATGAAATTTATTAATAGCAAAGGAAAAGAAGTTAAAAAAAGTATCTATCAAATACGTTTAAAATATCCATGGAGAATGGTGAATCTAAAAACTAAATCTATTTTATTTGCATCGAATGACATTTATGAACCAAATTCTATAACAAGACCTAAATTAAAACTTTATGAATCATTTGACTGGCAACAAAAAGGTAATAATTTATTTGATGAAAAATTAGGTAAATGGAAATTAAAAAATAAAAAGATATATATTGATGAAATAACAGTTAATCTCTTTGGAGATTTAAGAATTAAATTTTCGAACAATAATGTTTTTGAAACTTTTACAGATACAGAAACAGATATTGAAATTTGGAGGCTTTTTGAATGCAGAAATAAAGAAAATAAAATCATAGTAACTGGAGAAAGATTTATTAGTGATAATTATTTTAAATAATAATTATGATGAGAAAAATTATTATTATAAACTATATGGTTTAAATTGTTAAAATATATTAAAAATATTGACATATGAATTAAGATATTTAAATACTTATCATATATAAAAGGATACAGAAAATAATTAGGAGATAAAATGGAATCAAAAAAAGATAATACATTGGGCATATTGAAATCACCATATAGTTTTAGATTGGAAGAATTTAAAAATAAAACCTAGAATTGGAAGAAAAAACGTTAGATTATGAATTTTTTGCTAGCATGTGGAATAAATATTCATTTTTTAAAGAAACAGGCGAAAAAATTGATAATATATTAAAAATATCTTGGATATATGGTGCTACTTTGTCTATGGGAATTTCGCATGAAATAGCAATAGAATTTGCTATAGATCCTACAAAATTAGGAGATTATAAAGAAAAAGATATATTAACAATTGTGAAATTATTAAAGAAACAAAAGTTACAGCATCAGGAAAGTTTGAAAAAGATATTGAACCATTTTTCTTTGTTGATCAAGGAGATAAAAGTTTTGCTTTTTATTTAAATATGGGAGAATATAAAAAGAAATATTTAAACTTCATGAAAATGAAGGTTTCTGTGGAAATGGATATGACTGGGAATCTTTGGTAAAAGAATTTATTAAAGAGAAATGTCCAAAAATTACTTCTAAAATATATTTTGATCCTGAGATGGGATTGTTTTGTGCATATTAAAAGAGTAAAAAAATATTAAAAAAATTTGCATTAGATTTTAAAAATGCTTGTTGAAATGGCCAAATAGTGAAAAAATTGTTTTCAAAATCTGAAATAGCTTATATACAATAATAGATCACCAAAAATAATTTTTGATGGTCTATTTATAAAAGATTTATGAGTCGTCAAGCAAATCATCTTCTAGTGGCATATCTGCCGATATAAATATAGGTAATGCTGCTAGCCCAATAGCTAGTATCAATTATCCCACAATCAAGGTAAAGGAGATGTGGAAGGAACAGTAAATGTAAATTCTAAATTTGATGTTGATGGAAATTACAAGGTAGAAGCCGTAGAAAAGGTAATACATAGTGGTGCTAATGTAATCGCTGATACAGTAGATATAAAGGGTAAGGAAGTAATTGTAGAGTCCGTACAAGATACAGAGAAGTCTAAGGGTAGCACAAGTGGAGCTAGTTTGAGTCTAAGTCCTACATTAGTTCCTACAGGTGGAGGATTTAACTATACAAATAGTAATGGGAAAAAGAAATGGGTAAGTGACCAAACTAGTATTATTGCTAAGAATGGCGGTACTATAGAGGCAGAGAACTTTACGGATATCGGAGCTATAATAGGGTCTGAGAGTGAAGACAATAAGCTTTTAGTAATAGCAGATACTGTAACAGTTGAGAATTTGGAAGATAAAGATAAGAGTACGGTACACGGTGGAGGAATAAGTGTATCTGGATCGAAGATACCTAATACATCAATAGTTGATGGGTTGCAAGATAA
>JAITPM010000101.1 GCA_031289425.1 Fusobacteriaceae bacterium | reverse complement strand
TTAACTGTAAACTATAACTTCCTGCATTTTGAGCATAAATTGCATTTCGGGTCGAACCTGCTGTATTTCCAGAAAAAGTTACATTTCCAGTTTTAGCATGAATTGCAATATTCTTTGATGCATGTATAGCCCCACCATCACCTGATGCATGGTTTTCAATAAATTTTGTACCACTAAGATCTTCGGGAGAGAAACCGCCTACATTTATCGCTCCCCCATTTCCTGTAGACAATGATCCAATACCTAATGCACTATTTTTTTCGAATATAGAATTAATAATAGAAGAAGAATTTGTAAAATCATATGATAAACTTATCGCCCCACCCATATCAGCCTCATTTTCAAAAAATTCTGAATTTTTAATAATTCCAGTAAAATATTCAGCTGAAATGGCTCCACCTGTAGCAGCAGTATTATTGATGGCTTTATTATTTAAAAATTTTGTATTTTCTATATTTCCTGAAAAAGGATTGGCTACATAAATCGCTCCTCCGCTGTCAGCACTATTTTCTTTAAATTCAGAATTTATAATATTTCCCAAAAATTTGCCAGATGCATGAATTGCTCCACCATTATCTATTGGATTAGCACCTGAAGTTACATTTCTATAAAAAGTAGAATTTATAATTTCTCCAGAAAATTCACCAAATATACCTATTGCTCCTCCATAATTTGCTTCATTATTCAAAAATTTTGCATTATTTATTTTTATATCGCTATTCTCGTTTATATAAATAGCTCCCCCACGTTTTTTACTTGTATAAACTGCAAGCCCTGTCAGTGTGGTTGATAGATTATTTCCTTTTTCAAAAGTAATATTGTTTATACTACTAATGTCCGAAGGATCAAGTTCAAAAAGTAAAAACATATTGTCTCCAGATATTGTGTGACCATCACCATCAAGTATTATTCCAGAAGCCCCAACAGTAATTTTGGCTCCAATTGGGATATCATTAGCTAGTTTAACAGTATCCCCAGCAGCTGTGCCAGTAGTAAGTAATGTTGATAAATTGGTAGTAGTAGCCGAGTGTTCAGTAGCATATAATGATGAACCAACTAATAAAGTCAATGTAGCAAATAATAATCTCCAATTTTTTGAATGCTTTTTTTTCATAAAATTTTCATCTCCTATAACTATTTCACAATAAAATCCATATAAAGTTTATATTATGTAAAACTTTTTAAAAAATTTTCAAAGTAAAGATAACACTTCTACTTCAGTAATGATAATTATTATTTTTCGCACCTCCTTATTATCTCCCCTTATTTCAAATTCAAAATTCACCCATTGTTCTTTGCCTTCTTCACCAATGAAATAGGCATAACTACCAATTTCTAAAAAATCTAATAATTTTTCGTTAAATATAGAATCATCATCATTTAATGATAGTTCTTTTCGTATAGAATTGTCGAAATCCGATAATAAAAATTTCTTTCCTTTATATTTATTTTTTAATTTATCAACCAACTTATTATCATCTATCATTTTATCCTATCTCCATGTATTACATTCAAGTTTTATATTAATCTGCGATTTTGGCAATGATAGAGTTGGTTTTGCCTGT
Organism: Fusobacteriaceae bacterium; assembly: GCA_031289425.1. Lineage (GTDB taxonomy): Bacteria > Fusobacteriota > Fusobacteriia > Fusobacteriales > Fusobacteriaceae > JAISST01. The sequence goes on along the minus strand of JAITPM010000101.1, from coordinate 22,703 downwards.
AATTCCGGCTTTTATAAGTTATGTCTCTATTTATATATAATAGAGACTTTTATTCATATACTAATACGGTATTTTAAATTTATCAGGATGGTGATTTTATGCGCAAAAATATACTTTTTAAAAGGTGGGTAGATGAGTGGTTGGATAAAAAAAAGTTATACATAAAAGAATCTACTTTTTTTTTATATAATATGAATATTAGAAAGCATTTGATAGGATATTTTGGTGACTATTATATTGACGAAATAACTAATGAAATGCTCCAATCATATATGATGGAATCAATAAAAAATGGAATTTCTTTAAGTACATTAAAAAACATATTGACTCTTTTAAAGTCAATATTAAAATCTGCAATAGATAAAGATTTAATAAATGATAAAAATTTTAAAATTAATTTTCCGGCTAATAAAAAAATAAAACATTTAGCCACATTATCAATTGCAGAACAAAAAAAACTAATGAGAGCATTACTTGAAAAACTAAATTACAAAACATTAGGAATAATAGTATGTTTAAATACCGGAATAAGGATAGGGGAATTATGTGCATTACAATGGAAGGATATTAATCTAAAAACTAAAATGATATCAATTACGAAAACCATACAACGTATCTCGTGTAATGGTGCATCCAAGCTAATTATTTCAACGCCAAAGACAAAAACTTCAATGAGGGAAATCCCTATATCTTCTTGGCTATGTAAACTTTTAAAAAGATTTTATAATAAAGATAGCAGTATATATTTAATTAGTAATAAATCAAAACCTATGGAACCGAGAACATACAGAAGGTGTTTCTACAAGTTTTTAAATGATAATAAAATAGAGAATATAAAAATCCATACTCTCAGGCATACCTTTGCTACGACATGCATAATATATGGGTCTGAGTATAAGATTGTAAGCACCCTATTAGGTCATTCCGATATTAACACAACATTGAATTTATATGTACATCCTCAGGTAGATGACAAAAGAAAATGTATCGAAAACATTACAGTTATCCTGAAATAGAATGTTGACAAGTCGAACTTTTCATGATAGTATTATATTAAAAAAGTCTCTATTATATATAAATAGAGACTTTTTGTTTTTAAGCCCTATTTATAGGTATAATTCATACTTTAGTACTTCTACCAATAAAATATAAAGTCAATTTTCAATTTTATTATAAGAATACTCCCATCAATTCTATCTAAATAGACATTTGCCAAATGCAAAATACTGCGATCCTGCTGCTTTTTTAATATATGTATAAATTTTTCCTCCAATATTAGCGACAAAAACAATGATCAAACAATTGGTTGATGTATTTATTAATATTTATCTATTATTGTTTATTTTTTTTATTTTAAATACATCATATATTATAATTATAACATACTTATTTTATATTATATATGTTTATTGCACACATGTCAATATCGATAGTATAAAATTTCTATTCATCATCCAAATTTTGGTAATATATTTTTATATTTTGTTACTATTTTATTTGACTTTAATTTAACCTTTATTTAACCCCCGCCCACCTTCTTTTCCCAATACCAAAAAAAAATTATAAAAACCTTGCTATTTTTTCTAATGTGTAGTATTATATTGTCAAGTTTAATAAAAAGATAATTATAAGGAGTTTTCAGATGTTATCCGTAATAATGACATTAATCCTCACACTACTCTTATTGTTGGTTGCAAAAACAAGCAATAATTTTAGTTTTTGGAAAAATGTTATGTATTATAATAGCACTGAAAATATTTTTTAGTATAGAGATTATTCATACTTATAAAAAATAAACATCAAAAAGCTATTTAAACAACCTAACATTTTGGGTTGTTTTTTATTTATAGAAAAAAATTATAAGGAGATTTGTTATGACAGAAAGAAAAGCAGATGCAATCAAAAAAATAGGGTTTAGTACTATTTTTGCAGTAGCCAGCGTATTATTCAGTTCTCATGCTGGGGGAGGTTTTGCAACAGGAAACCAAGCGACACAGTTTTTTGCTTCTATAGGCTCATTTGGAATATTTGCAGGGATTTTGGCTATGGGATTATTGACCCTAACAATAAGAGAATGTATGATAATGAGAAATACCAGGAATTTAAAAAGCTATAAGGAATTATTCGAGACATTGTATCATCCATATGTAAAATTGGAATGGGTATTCGAAGTATATTTTAATATTATGGTAATATGTGCGGTAGGAGCCGTTATTGCCGGAGCGGCTTCAGTGGTATCTGTAAACAATATAATGAGTTATCAGATGGGAGTATTGACAGTTGGTATTATTTTGCTGATATTTACAATATTTGGTGCAGGCCTGGTATCCAAGGTATCTACTATAATGTCAGTGTGTATCTTAATATCTCTGTTCGTTATATTTTTTATGGGTATAAATGTAAAATTGCCAGAAATAATGAATGTTATTAAAAATGCAGATGGATTTTCTGCTGTCAGTATAAGAAAAGGAATCGTAAACGCATTTGTATATGCAGGATTTCAATCTGTAGTTATACCAACTATGATAGCTTGCGGAACTCCACTAGAAAATAAACCTAATGCTTCTAAAGCTATGATAATTTCCTTTGCTATGAATGCAGTAGCTCTAGGACTTTCGATAGTAATGTTATTGGGATGGCAACAAGATTTCGTTGCAGCCGGGCAAACTACTCTTCCATCACTATATATATGTAAACAAATAGATATGGGTGTATTGTATATATTTTATAATATAGCATTACTATTATGCCTTATTTCTACTGGTGTGACTACAGTGTATGGATTTGTATCTAGATTTTCCGCTATCAAAGTCATGGAAAAAATAGAAAAACCTATAATTCGCAGAATAATAGCATCAGGATTCAGTATGATAATATCTATGAGTGTATCAATGGTAGGATTAAGTAAAATAATAAGATATGGTTATGGATATTGTGGTTACCTTGGCATTGTATCAATTATAATCCCATTTTTGACAATAGGATATTACAAAAATAGAAAATATATAAAGGAGAATAAGTAGATTAAATAACAGATTGACACTGCCTCTTCAAATAAATGCTTGCAATTTTTTCGTATATATGGTAACATATCTCAAAATCAAATTTATAACGAAGGATGTTTTTTGATGTTATATGTAATCATAGTATTTATTATAGTGGTCATACGTGTCATATTGTTCTTAACAAAACAATATTTTTTATGCGGTGCAAATATTAAGTACTATAATAACTCTAAAAAATTACGACTGGATTAGCTATAAATTCTTGATTTTAGTAATTTATAATAAGTTATTTAAACAACCTAATATTTTAGGTTGTTTTTTTATAAAATTAAAATTATAAGGAGATTTACTATGACTGGAAATGAAAAAAGTTCAGCGAAAAAAATGGCTGCAATCGGAGCTTTTGCGGTTGCAAGCGTAATGTTTAGTTCCCATGCAGGAGGAGGATTTGCAACAGGTAATCAAGCTAATCAATACTATGTATCTACAGGTATAGTCGGTATCGTATCAGTTGTATTGGCAATGGCCTTACTGGGGCTTACAATTAGAGAAGCTATAATTATGAAAACTACCAGGAATCTGAAAACTCACAAGGAAGTATTCGAAGTATTGTATCATCCTTTTGGTTGGCTCGAAATATTGTTTGAAGTATATTTTAATATTATGCTGATATGTGCTGCCGGTGCAGTCGTTGCCGGTGCTTCAAAATTGGTGACTGAAACCATCGGATTAAGTAATATGGTTACAGTAGTACTTATTGGAATTGTTTTATTGGTTTTCTCAATATTTGGAGTACAATTGGTAGCAAAGGCTTCTACCGTAATGGCTGTAGGTATTTTAATAACTTTGTTTATCATATATTTTGCCGGGATAGGTGCAAAATTAAATGAAATAAAAATTATTATTTCAAATCCAATTACCTCTTTAGATATAAAAAAAGGGTTTATAAATGCTTTTGTATATGCCGGTTTTCAATGCGTCTTTGTACCTACAATGATAGCATGTGGAAGACCTTTGGAGACAAAGAAAAAAATCACATGTGCCATGGTAATAGCTTTTGTTATGAATACATTGACTCTTTGCTTGTCTGTGCTAATGTTATTAGGCTGGAAGGTTGATTTTACGGCTGCTGGTCAAACTACTCTTCCGGTATTATATATTTGTAAACAATTGGATATAAAAGTGTTGAATGCACTTTATCAAATAGCATTACTTTTATGTTTGATATCTTCCGGTGTTAACCTTGTATATGGATTTATAACAAGATTTTCTTCATTAAAAATCGTAGAAAAAATAGAAAAACCGATAAATCGTAGAATAGTTACCGGTGCCGTTGCAATTATTTTCTCTTCTATCTTATCATTGGCAGGATTGGATAGAATTGTAAAATTTGGATATGGATATTGTGGATATTTAGGAATATTTATAATTGTTATTCCATTTTTGACAATCGGGTATTACAGAAATAGAAAATACATAAAAGAAAACATGACGGGTAACGATAATATAAATACTGTGGATTTAAATTTTTCCGGTTATCCTGCAGATATTTAATAGAATAATAATAGTCAAAATATGTCCCTGTTATTAAAAATAATTCTATTTATATTTTTAATATTAAATAATAAAAAATCTATAAAGAATTCATAAAATACTTGATTTTTTTATTAATTTACTATATGATTTTAGAATATGTATTATTTTATAGTTATATTATTATAAATATTTAAGATATTGGTTTTAAAATACTTTGTTTTTTAATAAATAATTTAGGGAGGCACAAATATGAAAACCTTAGAGTTAGCAAAAAAATATCAGGAATATGTAGTAAAAATGAGAAGAGAATTCCACATGAACCCCGAAGCAAGTATGAAAGAATTCAATACTTCTAAGAGAATAAAAGAAGAATTGGAAAAAATCGGTGTGGAATATGTATCTTGTGGCGGAACCGGAGTCGTAGCTACGATAAAAGGGTCAAAACCCGGAAAGACAGTAGCCTTGAGAGGAGATATTGACGCACTTGCTGTAATAGAAGAAAATGATAAAGAATATGCTTCAAAAGTAGATGGACTTATGCATGCATGTGGGCATGATGCTCATGGTGCGATGTTACTGGGTGCTGTAAAGGTATTGAATGAAATAAAAGATGAGATAAACGGTACAGTAAAATTCTTTTTTCAACCCGGCGAAGAAGTAGGAAAAGGAGCTGCTGCAATGATAGCTGATGGTGCTATGAATGGAGTGGATGGAGTATTCGGAATCCATGTATCTTCTGATATGCCTACAGGTACAATAAATGCAGAACCCGGAGCAAGGCTAGCTTCCGGAGATATGTTTAAGATAGTCATTACAGGAAAAGGCGGACATGGTGCTCATCCTGAGAATACAGTGGATGCAGTAGTCGTGGGAGCTGCTCTTGTTATGAATATTCAGACAATAGTAAGCAGAGAATTTTCGCCATTGGAACCATTAGTTATAACAGTCGGCTCAATAAAATCCGGTACAAGATTCAATGTAATCGCCCCTAATGCTGTACTGGAAGGGACAGTAAGATATTTTGATCCGACATATACAGAAAAAGTAAAATCTGCAATAGAAAGAATAGCAAAGTTGACAGCTGAGACTTACAGAGCCAGCGCAGAACTAGAATATACTGTAGTAGTAAAACCTACTATTAATGATGAGACATGTGCTAAGATAGCAGCTGAGGCTGCTGCCAAAATAGTCGGGAAAGACAATCTCTTGAAATTAGAACCATCTACAGGTGGAGAGGACTTTTCAGAATTTTCAAGTGTTGCTCCCGGAGTTATGACAAGATTAGGCACTAGAAATAAAGAAAAAAAGACGGATTATCCACATCATCACAACAAATTTGATGTGGATGAGGATGGATTTGTATATGGGGTAGCATACTATGTACAATTTGCAATTGATTTTTTAAATAACTATAAAAAATAGGAGTGTGTTTAGATAATGAGTAACAGCGTATTTTTACCAAATTATACAATAGGAGCAGATGCATATCAAAAAGTAGTTGAGATATGTGAAAAATATGGAGAAAAAGTCGTATTTGTAGGAGGAAAGACAGCACTTTCTAAGGCAAGTGACCTAGTGCGTGAGGCTATAAAAGGCAGTAAACTGGAAGTAATAGATGAATTATGGTATGGTGGAGAAGCATCTTATGAAAATGTAGAAAAATTAAAAGCTACAAAATCAATACAAGATGCAGATATGGTATTTGCATTTGGCGGCGGAAAAGCTATAGATACATGTAAATGTCTGACTAAACAAATAAACAAACCGTTTTTTACATTCCCTACTATATCGTCTACATGTGCCAGTGTCACTACAGTATGTGCTATATACCATGATGATGGTGTTTTTAATGAACTTTGCTGGAGATATGCTCCCGCAGAACATGCATTTATAAATTCAAAAGTAATAGCTGAAGCTCCAGATAAATATCTATGGGCCGGAATAGGTGATACAATGGCAAAGGGATATGAACCAGAATTCTCAGCTAGAGGAAAAGAATTGAACCATCTAAATACAATAGGCGTGACTTTATCCACACAATGTCAAGAACCTCTTGTAAAATATGGTACTAAGGCTCTGGAATCATGCAAAAATGATCAAGTATCCAATGAATTAGAAGAAACGATTTTGGCAATTATTGTAACTACAGGACTCGTATCTAATGCTGTAATAAATGATTATAATAGTTCTATTGCTCATGCTATATGCTATGGCTGCTCTACAGTACACAATGTCGAGAAAAACCATCTTCATGGAGAACTTGTATCATACGGAGTGTTGGTGCTTCTAATGATAGACAATAGAAAAGAAGAAATAAGTAAACTTTTAAAATTCTATAAATCAATAGATCTTCCAACAACATACAATAAGTTTGAAATTACTCCTGATGAATTGGAAAATAAAATATTAAAGAAAGCTTCTGAGGTACCTGATATAGATATAGCTGCTTTTCATATTGATAAGGATGTATTGAGAAAAGGAGTCAAAGATCTAGAGGAATATGTTGCTAAATATAATTAATTCTAATATTTAAAAAAATATGGGTGTTATTTTTTATAGCATAACACCTCATATTTTTTTATAATTTTAGTTTTATTAATCGGAAAAATATGTCATCAGATATAAATAAATCTTAATATTTCAAAAATATGAACTGTTTTTATCATAATATGCCAGTTTATATTTTACTTGCAAAGTATGCATGTTCATTTAAGTTTTATTTGTCATATTTTGTTTTTTTTGATATAATGTATAATAGATAAAATCTTTTGAGGTAAATTTATGAATGGAAACACTAAAGATCAGGAATTAAATATTTCTATTTATTTTATGTTAAAATTAATGGAAAATAAATTTTATATCATACCTGTAGATAGAAAAGGAAATAAAATAGAAAATTACGATGAAATAGATGGTTTTTTTGATGAAAATACTCATCTAGTTTTAGATGAATTAAAAAATTTTAAAAAAGATTCATTTTTTATTGATTGGGGAGAAAATAATAATGAAGATTTCTGCTTGAACGAATATACCGGTATTCTTGATTTTCTTGAACAATCCGATAAATTTGTAGATGAAAATTTTAATAAAATCATATTTAAAGAAGATGATAATACATTATCCCTATTGATTAGCGAAATCGAAAATGATGATAATTATCTCAATTCTGATATTATTTTGGGAGACCAATTTAAAAACCCATATTTTTTGGACGATAATATTGCAATTGTTGATAATAAAATTTTTTATTTAAATATGGAAAAAGATGAATTTCATTCATTTGATGAATTGATTTGTAAAATTGATAAAAATAGATTGGAAATATTTATTACATTGATTTTGAAATATTTTCCTCAATTATCTTTTGATTATTTGGATTATTCCATAACCAATGATGTCCCCAGTAAACCTGAATTATATATGATAATCGAAAAAATTGCGCAGGACAAGAGCTTATACCTTAAGATAGAATTATCTATTTCCACAATGGATTACGAATTTTTTAAAGAAAATAAAATATCGAAAATAGCTATTGTCAATGATATGGAAAAAAAGATAAATATATCTGATATTAATTTGGATGAAATAAATGTATTGACTGATGAAATTACGAAAGTATTGATAAAAAGACAAAAAGATCTGAAGGTACGTTCCGGTTTTTTTGTTGATGATAGCAATTTGATTATTATGCAGGAAAAATTAGCTAAAGAATTTATAATGAATGATTTGCTTCAATTTGCATCTGTGTATAAAATAGAAGGAACAGACAGACTAAAAAAATACAACATTCGACCTGTTAAGCCTAGAATAGTAGGAGGTATAGGTGAATCTATTGATTATTTGGATGGTGCGAATCTGGAACTGGAAATAGAAGGTGAAAAATTTTCTATTTTGGATGTTTTGTCTTCCTATAGAAACGGAACTTCTTATGTTTCATTGAGTGATGGGACAAATGCTCTTATCAATAAAAAATATATAGAAAAATTAGAGAGATTATTTAAAAGTGAAGATAAAGTATTGAAATTATCGTTTTTTGATTATCCACTAATCGAGAGTATGCTGGAAAGTAAGATAGCAGAGTCTCATATGAAGAAAAACAAAGATTTTTTTATCGGTATAAATAAATTAAATGAATACAATGTACCATTACCAAAAATAAATGCGGATCTCAGAGAATACCAAGTATATGGTTATAAATGGTTGCATTATTTGCTAGCAAACAATCTAGGTGGATGTCTGGCCGATGATATGGGACTGGGAAAGACATTACAAGCTATTGCGATACTTACAAAATTGTATGAGACCTCATCCGGTCATTCATTGGTTGTAATGCCTAAAAGCTTGATTTATAACTGGGAAAATGAAATAAATAGATTCAGTTCCGGTTTGACTATTGGGATTTATTATGGTAACAATCGTTCTATAGATATAATTGGTGAAAATAATGTAACTTTGACCACTTATGGGACAATAAGAAATGATATCGAAAAATTAAAAGAATTGAATTTTGATTTATTAATATTAGATGAATCTCAAAATATAAAAAATGTCAATGCACAGACTACTAAAGCTATTTTGCTCCTAAATGCTGAAAATAGAATAGCTCTGAGCGGTACCCCTATTGAGAACAATTTAAGTGAACTCTATTCACTTTTTAGATTTTTGAATCCTGCAATGTTTGGCTCTTATACTGAATTTAATACTTTCTATGCAGAACCAATACAAAAATTTAATGATAAAGATGCCATTAATGAATTAAAAAAGAAAATTTACCCATTTATTTTGAGAAGAGTGAAAAAAGAAGTACTAAAGGATTTGCCTGATAAAATAGAAAAAACAATGTTTATTGAAATGAATTCTCCACAAAAAAGGCTTTATGACGAGAGACGAGCATATTATTATCACCAAGTAAAAAATCAAATACAAGAAAATGGCCTGGGTAAAAGTCACTTTTTCATTCTACAAGCCTTAAATGAGCTTAGACAAATAGCTAGCTGTCCTGAAAATAAAAGCGTTAATGTAATATCAAGTAAACGTGAGGTCTTGATACATAATGTAGTCGAGGCCGTCGAAAATGGGCATAAGGTCTTAGTTTTTACAAATTATATAACTTCTATTAAAAATATTTGCGATGATTTGGAAAATATAGGTATCAAATATATTTCAATGAGTGGCGGTACAAAAGACAGACAAAGCTTGGTTAACAAATTTCAATTGGATAAAAAATGTAAAGTGTTCGTTATGACGCTAAAAACCGGTGGAGTAGGGCTAAATTTGACTGCTGCTGATACAATATTTATATACGACCCTTGGTGGAATAAGACGGTAGAAAATCAAGCTATAGATAGAGCCTATAGGCTCGGGCAAGATAGGACCGTATTTGCATACAAACTCATATTAAAGGATACTATAGAAGAAAAAATATTGAAATTGCAAGAAAAAAAGAGCGAATTATTGGATAGTCTAATTTCTGAGGATAATACTTCTATGAAATTTTTGACAGAAAACGATATAGAATTTATATTAGGAGATTAATATTTTTAATTTATTCATAAGCGGGGTGTTATTATGGGAATCTCTGTGGAGAGATTTAAAAAAGCATTAAATGATTTTTATTCAAAGGAAACTCTTTTCAAATTATATAAAAAATATTATCTGGAATGGATCGCCAATAGATATATCGGGAATAATCTTGGGTTGTTCGAAATTTCAATGATATGTGAAAAGAGTAATAAAGAGACTTTTCTTGATCTTTTGGAGCAAATTTTTACCAATGAGGAAACATTTAATACTATATATAATACTTTGAACGATTCTGTAAAGGAAGTATTTAACGTAGTAGCCTGGAGTGGAAAATATTATTTACCAATTGAAAATAGGGAACAATACTTTGTTCAAGAAGAAAATTATACATTAAATAGAGACCTAAAGGATGAGTATCTGTTTTTTAAGATTGATAAGGATATAAAAAAAGGTGAGTACCTGTATATTGATTATGATATCTTAAGAATGTTCAGAAAATTTATGCAAAAACCTCTAGAATATAATATTATTCCTCAAAAAGAATTGCAAATTACTTTGGCACATAACAATGAAAAAGAATTTTTGCAAAATATAAAAATTTACATGGAATATTATGAACAAAATGGTATACATCTTACAGATAGTGGTAAAATATTAAAAGATTCTAAGACCAATATGAAAAAATATTGCAATATAAGTGAATATTATACTGATTCTCGTGATTTAGATTTTTTGAAAACTGAAATAATTGGATTATTTTTATTTCTAATTAGGGATAAATACAAGAATCTTGAATATTTTAATTTTGAAAATATTAAAGGAATTATTGATGATTTCTTTTCTTGTAAGATTATTGACCAAGATGATAAATTTCCATTCACATCATTATATTTAAATTTTCTGAAAGGTACAAGAAATATTTGGAATTCAAATGAGGAAATAAAAGGATGCTTGGCTACCATAAGGAAAATTATTGATGAAATAAAGGATAATTATATTGTAAGTGTTGAAAATATAATTAATGCCATTTTATACAGAGATGAATTTATTGAGCTGATAAATGTACGTGATGCGTATGATTATATATATATTAATGAGGCTAATTATGAGAGAACTAAGATTCCGAATTATGAGAAATATATCTCTTATATAATAGTACCATTTGTAAAGGGGATTTTCTTCATACTTGGGACTTTTGGACTTTTCGAACTTTATTACGATTACCCGAGTGACAGCAAAGCATTGTACTTAAAAAACAAATATTTGAGCAAATATGATGGACTTAGATATATCAAACTAACTAATCTTGGTAAATATGTTTTTGGGAAAAAAGATGATTATAATTTTAGCTTTGAAACTGAGGAATCACAAGTCTTATTGGATGAAGACAGGTTTTTTGTATCTATAATTGGAGATGCTCCTATAACAGGTATGTTTCTTGAGAAAATATTACAAAAGATTTCTTTCAATAAATTTAAACTTACCGAAGAACAATTTATGAAAGGAATCACTTCGTATGCGCAATTGGAGGAAAGAATCAAAGATTTTAAGGATAAGGTATCAAACGAGTTAAATCCTATGTGGACTTCATTTTTTGAAAACTTAAAAGCAAAAGCTAGTTCGATATATATAGATGATTCTTATACAGTTATCAAGCTTAAGAATGATAAGTCGATTATTGATATAATAATGAGAGATAAAAGATTTAAAGATTTAATATTAAAAGTTGAGAATTATCATATTTTGGTTAAAAAGGATTTGGTTCAAGAGATTGTAGATATTTTTAAGGAATATGGGTATTATATATATTGTTAAGTGGGATTTATAATAAAAATTGATAACAAGGGGCATGCTCCTTGTTTTTTTCTATTGATACGCTATAAATAAAATATTATTTTTTTATATATTTTATTAATTTTGTGAAAAACATTTGCACAAAATAATAATTCGCATAAAGAAACAGATAATAATTCAATAGAATTTTTTAAATTGATGTCTGTCTATAGAGGGATATCTGTACCCAGTGTATTGTTTGATTCTGTTGGTAGCAAAAAAATAGAAGCATTTGTGGGATATATTATAGAAGCATTAAAAAATGGAAAGATATTAATTATAGATGAATTGGATAGCAGTTTACATTTTAAATTAACTCGAGCAATCGTTGCCATGTTTAATAATGATTCAAATAATAGGGCGCAATTAATATTTTAATTTATTTGGATCACTTTTAGTTTAGCATAAACATATAGGATGTCATGGCTAGTGAATTTATGTAATTGTGGGGATGTTGCAAGGGGTCAAGACCCCTTGTTCACCTGCATCCACATAATTCTAATTATCGCAAAAATTATCTTTTATTTTTGTTTTATACTGCAAACCCAATCCTATTTTTTACTTTCTTTCCATATAAGAAATTTTTTATATCATGTTCCATAAAACATTCATGTATGTCTTCCTCAGAAATCAAATCCCCGGTAGTTCGCATTGCTTGTTTCATTGCCACACGTTCATAAATTTTGCGCACCAACCTTGCATTGGAAAAATGTATATCTTTATTCTGTATAATTTTCTCTAAATATGACTTTAGCTCGACTTCTGCCTTTGCTGTCAACTGATATTTTTCATGTTTACAAATACCCATAAATATCCGGAATAATTCATCAGCATCATAATCGGGAAAATCAATATAAAATTGTACACGATCCCTGAGTCCCGGATTAATATCAAGCATTTTATTCATTTCATCTGTATACCCTGCCATAATACAAACAAAATCCTTTCTATGGTCTTCCATCTGTTTTACCAATGTAGAAAGGGCTTCCTGACCGTAATCGTGCCCGGATCCATAAATACCCAAGGAATATGCTTCATCGATAAATAATACTCCTCCCAAGGCAGTTCTTATTTTTTCTACTGTTTTGTGTGCCGTATGACCAACGTACAGTCCGACTAATCCTTCTCTGGCTGTTTCCACAAATAAATCTTTTTTAGGAATAACTCCCTCTTTCCCGAAAATTTTACCAATAATACGTGCCACAGTTGTTTTGCCGGTTCCGGGATTTCCGCAAAATACCATATGCAGACAAGGTACGGCATCTTTTCCACGGTTTTTCAAAAAATGAACGATTTCATTTATTTTCTTTTTCACTTCTTCAAGGCCAATCATATTGTTTAAATCTTCATATGGGTCTCCTTCTTCTGGAGATACAGATTTAATGATAAAATCAGCAGCTGTAAGAGTATCACGACTTTCATTATTTGCAATCAAATGATTTGCAGTAGATATCAATTGTCCGTATAAGAAATCAAAAGAAGAACTCAGAATATTACTTTCTAAAAAGCTCGCATTATCCAATTTAAAATGATATTTTTGGGCTTCCAGCTGTAAATGAATTAATTTTTCTTCAGGTGTTAATTTATCTATTGTAATCACGTGAGGAAACATCATTTGAAAATTTTCCAATAGAGATAAATTTTCATATTGCTCTTTATTCATATCCATGATATAAATTGTATTGCGTTCTGATAGCTTTGTAAATGATTTTGACTCACGTGGCACAGATAAAAAATTAGATTTCCAATTACCAGAGATAATTGATTCATCAATATGAAAAAGAAAGGAGGAATTCCTTTCGAAATCCACAGCGTCACCTAAATTTCCTTTTACTAAAAGAAAGTCATTAAGGATGCCTTTGGCAGCATAAAGATCATAAATATGATTGATGAACATTTCGCTGTCCATTCCACTATTGTTAACAAAAGCAATGTTATATTTACCTTTTATATTTTTAGTCTGTATAATATCACAATAAGTTTTTAATTTTTTTATTGCCATTTTAAAATCTTCGAATCCCTGCAGCTGACCAATCTGATCTATTATAGTTTTTTCATTTTTAATATTCCATCGTACTTGAGTAGTTTTTCTTAGGCCGTACCGTGGAGTTTCAATTTCCTTCAGTTGTTTGGCAAGTTTTAATTTTTTTAATTCTATTGGATTCATTTCCAAAGGCTTAATCACGGTCATATTGACCTGTGTTTCGAGCATGTCGGAAATTTCATCAAATTCTTCAGTGAGATATTCATCATCAGAAAAAGCATAAATCCAGATAAATCGTAATATAGTTTTTGTTGAGCCATTGTTGTCTGTCAAAAATTCTGAAGAATAAAAATGAATATAATTCGTTCCGTTATATTGTTCCACTCTGTTTGCGATAAGGTCGAAATCCACAACTTCTGTATTATCATACGTAACATCAAGGTATGCATATTCTGTTTTTTTCTTATTCCCTCTCGTAGTTCTTTTCATTACTTCCCCCTGTATAACATGATATTTTTATCTGCGATTTATTTTAAAAATATGGTATTAATCATAGAATACCACATATTTCGTACATGTCAATTGATTTTCTGTAATAGGGAAATATACAGGACAAATGTTTATGCTAAATTAAACTTAGGGTAATTGGCAATTGAAAATTATGTCATAAAAAAAATATCTCTAACAAAATTATATTGCTAGAGATGTATGGAATTTTATTTTTTAGTGATATTTTTGAGAAAAGAATTGATAAATTAATTATTTTGCCAATAAATAACTAAAATTCAATTTATAACGTTGATACATCATCATTATTTTCCATTTCATTTTTAGAAGTATCAGAAGAAGAGATTTCATCATCATTCAAATAAATTGCCTCTTTATCATTAATAATATGGGCAGAGAACTCAGTGTGATTGGAATCATCAATAATTGGGTCAATAGTTGATATTTTATAAGATATAAAGGCTCCGATTCCAAGAAAGAAAAATATAATAAATAAAGATAAAGCTATTCCTATACCTTTTGAGTAAATAAGAGATATAGAAATAGTACCACCTATCCATCCAAAAATTTGCCATATAACTATTGTATATAGATAGGCAACTGCTTGACTTTTACCTCGAATCTTAGCATTTTTAGCTGTAAAAATGCAATAGCATAGCATAATAATAATGCCAACCATAATAATACCTCCAAAAAATTATTTTAATTAATTAAAGATGTTTATGCTAAACTAATATCAGGTCAAATGCCAGTTGAAAAATAAGTCATTTTTTAAATTAAAATATTCATATGCTACTCTTTCAATTGATAGCGAGTAAAAGTGTTTTATTAATAAATAAAATTAAAACAGAGCAAATACAACGTACAATATAGTAATCATTTCATCTTGTGATACAGAACCATCTATTTTACCTATAACAGTAGAGGATGTACCACTGTATATTTTTCCGGAATCATCCACATGTGCAAGTATGGTTGATGTTGTGCCTTTTAGCAACCTTCCTCCTTCAAATTTTGATATTTGTTTTGAGGTATTTCCTTCATATACCTTGTCATCTTTTATTGTTATTGTAACATATGAGGAGTTGCCTTGAGAAACTTTACCTTTGTCGATTTTAGCTATTTGATGGGATGTTGTGCCTTCGTATAATCTGCCGTTGTTTACACTTGCTATTTGTTTTGAGGTGGTTCCTTGATATATTTTTGCGGGCATTTAGGCCTCCTTTTTTGATTTTTTTAATCAAAATTAATTATATCTATTTTTCAAAATATTATTTAAATATTATATATTGTTTAATAAGCTAATTTTACCATATTGACAATAACAATACAAATTTATTTTTGATAACCCATATAATTTAACAAAAAATTATCAAATTCATTCATAACCCCAAAATCTTTTTAATTTCCTCTAATTTCATAAATCTCTTATTAAATTTTATTCCCAATTCCATACCTATTTTTTCTCCAACATCATCTAAGTAATCAAATAAATAATAATCTTCTTTAAAATAGCTACATGATATTTTTGATAAACTTTCTATAATTCTATGCACAGAATATTCATTTTTCATTCTATATTGTAAAATTTTTGCTATCGTTAGTGCAATAAAATTAATAAGAAAATGCGCATAGATATAATAATCTCTTGATAAATATATTGGGGCTGTATCTAAATCGTTATCTATTTCTTTAAATGCTTCTTTTATTTCCCATATTTTTTCGTATATTTCTATTATCTCTTCATCCGATTTTTTACATTCGCTTGTTATGATTACAGAATATCCATCATATTTTTCATCTTCATTTAATTTTTTTTCATCAAATACCAGTGTGTTATCGACTGCTATTCTTTTACCTGTGTTTTTATCAAAATAGATATTTTTTATATATCTAGATGCTTCATAGGAAGTTATTTGATCATATTTTTTAGGGTTTCTTAAAATTTTATACGCCTTTTTGATTATTGTTTCTCTTTCGGATTTAACATGTTTAGCAAGTTTTTCACTATAGAAAACTACTTGTTTTTCATCAACATATAATTTGCTTGGTTTTCCTTTGCCATCACCCCTAACTTCAATCTCCCTTTTATACAATCTAGATTTTTTCTTGTAGTCATTACCAATCCATACATAATCTTTTTCATCTAACGTATATTCTTTTAATTCTTTGTCATCACTTCTTATGAGTTGGTTGAAGATATAACCTTTGTCATCATCATATTTATGATAAGTAATATTTTCTGAATTTTCGACCTTTTTATCGGCAACCATTATGATTTTTTCAATATTAAATTTACTTTTAAGATCTGCAAAAATAGGAATGGATGTAGTGGGGTCACTATTTTTATAAAAAAATTGATAGGAAACCGGAATTCCTAGGTTATCAATAACAATGCCCATTTGAATTATTGGGTCTCTACTATTTTCTTTCTGAATGTTTTTTCTACTTAAAGAATCTTGGTTGTTCATTTTAAAATAATAATTGGTAATATAAAAATATCCTGATTTTGTGTTTCTTTTATATTTATCAGTTATTTTTTTGTGTAACCATGTCTGAATATCATTTTTACGTAAGCTAATAGGAAAGAAACTATGATAAAAATTATCTAAAGAAAAATCCATATTTTCAAAATATATACCTTTAAATTCGTAAGTTTTTTTCTTCGAAGCAGGTGCTAAAAGTCTAGAGAAAACTAAAAGTTTCACAAAATTATTGATATTACCAATAAAAAATTTATTAAGCTCTAGTTCATGATATATTTTACTTAGGGCAGCATATCCAAAATTTTTCCTATATTGATATTGAGGAACAAGTTTTTCAGAGATATATGTAGTAATAATTTTGGAATCATTGGGATTTTTTTCTTTGTTATTTAAATCAATAATTTTTTTTTCAAAAAAGGCAATAGGGTCATCATATTTTTTTATCAGTTCATCAAGATAACCTAGAGATTCAATAGTATATGTTTTTGGATAGGTACTATTCTTATCTCTATAACTTTTTACTATAGATAAGTATGTTCTGCCGGTTTTACTGTTGGTACTTTTCTTCAGATACATATTGTTTCCTCCGATAATTTTTATAATATTATTATATCATAAATTTTTATAAAACGCTACATTAGAACTACAGATGACTACAATGAAAGACATTTGGAAATTGTAATTTAATATAAGGATATAAAAAAGATTATATTTTTTATATAGTAGAATTTTTAAAGGTATTAATTGTAAAAGGGTATTTAAAAAATATTATACAAGGAAAATTAAAAGAAGAGGCTTATTATATTGAGGTGAACATGAAGGATTGTAGAACAATTATTATGAAACTGGAAAATTAAAAGAAGAAATTAATTATAAGAAAGGAGAAGAAGACGGAATAAAAGTAGTGCACTATTAAAGATAAAACTATTATGAAATCAATCTCATCTGTAAATGGAAAAATAAAAAGTATTGTTAAATATTATGATAAGGATGGAAATTTAAGTGGATCATGTGAAAAAGATGATATTTATCAATTATCATGTGAAAAATTTAATATTTTTAATATTATGGAACTTTTGGGAAAGAATTTTTGCCAGTAAGATATATAGGCACAAATATTAGGAAAATATGACCAGTGGATTAATAATAGAATATATTATGAAAAAAACTATAAAATAAGGATATTTAACTATTAAAGGGGGATTTAACAAAATGAAAAGACTTATGACATTATTTTTATTAATATTTTTTAGTTTTTACGCTAATGCTGAAGAAAAAATTCAATACTACACCAATGGAAATATAAAAACTAGGACAAACTATGAAAATGGGGTAATTGATGGATTACAAATAGGCTATTATGAAAATGGTAATATAAAATTTGAAGCTAGTTTTAAAAATAATAAATTAAACGGTATAACAATTGGATATTATGAGAATGGAAATATAAAAGCTCAAGATGTTTATATCGCTGGAATACTAAATGGAGAAGTCACTGCATATTTTGAAAATGGTGAGATGGAAAGAAATGAAATATATAATAATGGTAAAAAAGAAGGAATATCTAAAGTATTCTATGACAACGGTCAATTGAAATCAGAAATGTTTTATAAAAATTCAAAAGTAGAAGGAATTGAAAATTTATACGATAGGAATGGGAATTTAGTATTAAAAGCTTCCTATAAAAATGGAGAATTGGATGAAATTTTAAATAGTACAAATTCTAATACAGTGGGGACGATTGATAAGAATATAACTACTAATAACACAGCTAGCAATAATACAACTGCTCGTGTAAATGTAAATAAAGTAGGTTCTGAAAAGAACACGTATATTGCTCAATGCAATATATATTCATATAAAGATATAGCCCGTAATCCTAGTAATTTCAGGGGGAAATATGCAGTATTCACTGGAAAAGTAATTCAAGTACAAGAATCAGGGAGAAGAGTTATTCTTAGAACGAATGTTACAAAGGGAGAATATGGCTTTTGGAGCGATACAATATATATTGATTATACAAGATGGAACGATGATGAAAACCGTATATTAGAAGATGATATTATAAAAATATATGGAGAATTGAATGGAATTAAGACATATGATACTATTTTGGGTGGAGAAGCCAGTATTCCTTGGTTAATTGGTAAATATATTGAAATAAAATAAAAAAAGCGAGGTTAAAATGAAAAAAGTGCGACAGCTAAATTTGACGGATTAGCAATATTAACTTACTTCGGAGAATTCAATGCAATAAAAACTATGAATAAAGTTGTAAAGGCAATCTCTGATAAATCTCCAATGAGGAGTTTTATAATTGTGGATGTGTTGATTGTGGTTCTAGTTTTGATTGGTTCTTGATTGCAACTTCTTTCACTGGAAAAATTTTTAGGATTAGAGCTGATATTGCAGCCATTGGAAA
Source organism: Fusobacteriaceae bacterium (assembly GCA_031289425.1). Classification (GTDB taxonomy): domain Bacteria; phylum Fusobacteriota; class Fusobacteriia; order Fusobacteriales; family Fusobacteriaceae; genus JAISST01. The sequence continues at coordinate 3,407 of JAITPM010000101.1, read as the reverse complement.
TAGAATTTATAATGATCTAAAATCGGGAGAGGTTTAAATGTTAAATTATGATTAAGAAGATACTAAAGTGAGATATCAAGGAAAATACCAGAAGAAGGATGTCCCGTAGATGACCCGTTATTATGGGTTATACATATGCGAATAGAATTTTGAGCCAGTATGAACATTAAAGATAACATGCTAATTTATATTCATATAAGAAGTAGTGTACTAGATAAAATATTTATAAAATATAATGATGAGGAGGATTACAAATGAGGGAGGCAGAGTGGGAAACGATTTATGATAATTTTGATGAAAAATCAATAATTAAAGCATTTGTAGAGTATGAATATGATGAAGAATACGATGAATACATCGGATATTACGCCGAATTTGAAATTGATATTAAAGGATATCTCGTAAGAAAAATTTATGAAGATACGGATATGAATGATGATATTGATGATCAAATTAATACATTGTTAGATATTGTGGATGAAATGAACAAGAGATTGAAATATACAGATATCAATAAACTATCATTTGATGAAATGGGGAAGTTATTTATTAAAACTGCCAAATCCATGATATCTGGGGATATTGGATTTTTTATTAAGAATTTCAATTTGCTTAAAGATTTATGGAATATTAAATAAGAGATGAGCGTGGGTTTATTTAAGTTTAAATTATCAATATTAGGTAAATTGAAGAAATGTGGAAACTATGGAGTTATAAATATTTCAAATGATATAAAACAATGAATTATTTAATAATAAACATAAAAATATTTACAAAACAAGTATTTATATTAAAAAAAAGACTGATAAATAGGTATTTAATTTATGGCGGAGGTATCAAATGAATAAATTAATAGTGATATTTTTATTCTTATTTGCAATTAAAATATACCCAATAAGTGCAAGTCAAGCTTTATTGCAATTAAAAGACACGCAAACAACTACTATAACAACTGCTGATGAGCAATCTGCTACAGAATATAGATCTTTATATAAAGATTCGGTAGAATTTACTACAAACTTACTATTTGAAAAACAAGAGGAAGATCCATATAGTTTTGGCATGATTGTAGTACTATCGGAAACACCATATAATGAATTCAGAAAAATTCAGCTTAAAATTACAGATAACCAAAATACGACAGCTACTTGGGATGATACTTGGAGTCTAAGGAGGGAAAGTATGTATGATACATTTCGTGAACGTAACTATACTTATGATTATGTTCTTCCCCCTCTTGAAGGACAATTATATGAAGACTATGGCATGACAATCAACACAGTGTTAATCCTATTCACAGCCAAAAATCAATATTCTTACGAAGCAACTCAAAAAGTTTTGAAAAAATGTATTTTGCTACTTGTTGCAGATGCTTCTGGAGTTTATGATGTTGCAGAAAGGTATACAATTCAACATGAACTAAGAACCGCTATTCAAGAAATGATAAAATATGAAGATCTGGAATTGATATATTATGGAGATTGATAAGGATCTTGAGATTTTATGCGCTATTTTTTTGTAATTCTGTAAAAATAATGAAATGTGGAGTGATAAATGAAAACCCAATTTAAATTGATAATTTTGAATATAATCATTGCATCTGCAGTCACATTCGGTGAAATGACCACCACTCCGGAGCAATTCTTATCTGGACTTGTCAAACCAAACATAAAAAGAGAAACCACCAATCTTGATGTCCACGTTTTTGAAGAATATATTGATGATAAGGGTAGCAGTGCTATAAGGCGCATCTTTTTCGAAGAATCAGAACAAGCCAAAGAATTAATTGAATACAAATTCAGTATTATAACACAAATTCATGAATATCTTGAATTTGGAGGAATCAATGATAATGTTTCAGAACCTTTCAGGGATTTTAAGACTTATTTTCGTCTGGAAGAATTGCATGAAATAAGAATGGTGGATGGGTTTCGTCAATATACAGCGATAATAAGTATTGTTTATGAGAATAAAACCATACCAGGAGGACTTTTAACAGAGCCATTTATTGTACACTTTACATCATTTGACAATGGTAATAAAATTTTAGTTCAGGATTATATCACAAAACAAGTGCTTGGTTCTGCAAAATTAAAATTATGGGAAAATGTGCAAATATTGAAAGATCAGTTATAAGAAGTTAAGACAAATGCTGAGTATAATGGCAATGGCAAAACCACCAAAAGCAATTTTTGATTATAGGGAGATAATAGATATAGGGAATAGGATTCAACTTCATGATTATAGTAGCAGTATTACTGCAAAGGGTCTTAAATTGTTTGATCTAGGATATGTTGATACTACTATCCCTAACAATATGTCTTCAGCAGCTATGATGGAATCCCACAAATCTCAGCTAGTAAAAGATTTTTTGACACCCCCTAAGTACGGAGATGTGTTGTGGTATAATAAAACACTATAACAATTTGATTGAAAAACACTCTTTTATTGATTGTGTGCATGGTGTTAATAGTATTTCTTAATAAGAATTTATCACTTCCAATTATTTTTAAGTTCAGCAATAAAATATGAGCAAAACCTCCGTAAGGTCAGAGATACCCGATATTTTAATAGGTATATTAATTACAAAAAATTGTAGTATAATAGTTTTTTATAAATATATTTCATCTTGAAATTTACTTTGTTATAAAATTAAATAGAGTTTGGTTTGATAAAAGGATAGTATTTAAAATTTCATCAATTTCTGATTTTGGAATAAATTTTTTTTCAACAGGATAACTTTTAGCATCTACGTAATGCCACCATTCTCTATGATATCCGATAAACCCAGCTTTAATCATTTCTTTTTCTAAAATTAGAGCATTGTTTTTTTGCTCTTTTGTGTTATCGCTGTAATCTCTATCTGCTTTTTTAGAAAATTCATCAAATTGTGTAGGCATTGGAATCTCCTCGCCTTCAGCAGTGACCATTGTGATATCAACCGTATTTCCCCTACTATGAGGAGAAAAATATTTTTTTGGATTTGCAACATAACGAGCATCTGGAACAACTTCCCAAAGTTTAAATTGTGCGAGGGGAGGTCTAAATGCATCCCAAATTTTTAAACTATATCCTTTTTTCAGTAAGTTTTCTTGAACTTTTTTCAATTTTTTTATAGTGCCATAACGTAAATAAGCATCATTAAAATCATAAATTTTTTGTCCTGTAAAATTGTCTTCTCCTGCATATTTCAAATCTACATAAATAGAGGGAATATATGTAGTTACAAGAATAAAGTCTTCATCTTTTATTTTTACTTGAGTTCCATATAAAAATATTGATAAAAAAGTTGTTATAAAAATTATTTTAAATTTATAAATATTTATCATAAATACCATCCTTTATTCTACTGGTATGATTTCTGTAATGCATGTATCACTCCATTTGGAACCTGGATATGTTGAAAG
>JAITPM010000083.1 GCA_031289425.1 Fusobacteriaceae bacterium | reverse complement strand
AGGAAATAAATACATATATATTTTATATTTTATATATCTTTTTATAATATTAACGACAATATATAACTGTAATATAACATATAACAAGAATCCAATTATACCCATACTTCTCAATATTTCGATAATATTATTATGAGAATGAGGTTGTTTATAAGCTACATTCTTAGAGTAATCCTCTAAAGTTTTGGGATTTTTAATTATTTTTTGTCTTTTCACAATATTCTCTTTAAATGTATTTATACCATTTCCAAATATCATGTTCTCTTTAAATTGGGCTATGCCCTCTTTCATAATATATATTCTTGCTACAGCTGAAACATCTTTTTTAGTGTTAAAAAGTCTTTTTTTCAAGCCTTCATTAAAATTAAATAATAAAAATATTGTAATCAGTAAAAACAAAAAATAAGTCAAGGTACTTCTCCAATTCTTTTTAAAAGCAAATAATGCCATAAAAATAGTAGAGAGGAGATATGCTATCGAGGGTCCTCTATTTCCAGTCAAAAAAAGAGAAAAAATTGATAATAGAAGTACTGGCACTAAAATATTCCGTTTATAATATAATAAAATAAATGTATATAAACATGGAATTACACTCCAAATAGGAAAAACTGTAGTCCCATATCTCATATCATAAGAAAATCCGTTATTTATCCATTGTAATAATATTTCTGCAATTGGAATCATTGATACAGATAAACAAATTAAAATTATGTTTTTAAAAATTTTTTCATTAATATTTGTTAATAGCATAGAAGATAATAACAAGATTGGTAATAACATCTTTTTTAACATCCATCCACCTTCAATTGATACTGGATGTATATACATATTTATTAATAAATAAATTGATGAAATTATGATAATCAAAAACAATATTTTTTTATCTTTATCTATTTTTATTTTCTCATTTTTTATTCGAAATAATTCACAGCATACAAAAAAAACTAAAAACCATATTTTTGGTGTACTTTCTCTATACAAATAAAATGGTATCAGATATAATAACGTATCTCGCAAAAAATTATATTTAAAAAGTTTTATTTTATTAATTGATTCATATAATAAGGTTTTATTTTTTTCATTTTTAATTATAAAAAAATAACCTATAATCAAAAAATACGCCATATTCATTATTGGAAAAAAAATCTTTTTTAATGGATTTAATTCTATTATTTCTTTTTGAAATTCCCAACTGATGATAACTGATAATAAAAATATAAAAATATTGCTGTATTTTGATATATTTAATGATAGAGAGTAAAGAAACATGTACGTAGAAATTAAAATTCCCAAAATAATAATTGAATATATTACTTCAATTCTAATTAAATTTTTTATTGCACCTTTTTCGATATTTTGCAAGAAATATCCAAACAATATTATTCCAAAAATTGAAAACACATTTATTACATATGATGAAATATTTTGCTTCTTTAATATATTCCACTTATACATTTTTCCTCCTAAGTTGTTGAACTTTGAATATTTAGGCATTTGTGAAACACAAAGCACCTTTTCTACTAAATTTTTTAATCTATGTACAAATTCCTCTCCTTAAATTTATGATATAATTATTTGTAAAATGAATTCCTCCAAAAACAAGAGAAAATTATGCAAAATATAAAACTATATTAATCGGAAATTTTTTATTTAAAATATGAGACATTTTTTAACTTATTTATTTTTGCATATATTCACCATTCCATTATTTTTTATAATTATAAGTATATTTTCGTATCGTTAAGTAATTTCATTCTTAAAACTACTTATTTTTATAATTTTTTACATTCTGCAATTTTCTATTTAAATATTTAATAATTTTTCTATTTCTATTATTGATTTTTCCAAAGAAAATTCATCAATTCTATTTAAAGATTTAATTTCTAATTCTTCTTTATATTTTTTATCTGTATATAATCTTAACATTTCAATAGATAAAGTATTGTAATCACCAACATCAAATAATATTCCACATTCTCCGTCACATAAAATTTCTGTAGGTCCAGTTTTGCATTTTGAAGCTATAATAGCATTTTTTAATGCCATAGCCTCTATCAAAACTGTTGGAAATCCCTCTTCTTTTGAACTCAAAATAAAAAATTCTGCATTTTTCATCCATATAAAAGGATTTTTTTTAGAACCTAACATTAATATATGATCCTGTAAATTTTCATTATCTATCATTTTTTGTACCCTTGGTTTTCCTTCACCACTACCTATAAGATAGAGTTTATATGAAAACCCTTTTTCTTTGGCCAATTTGTACCCATTTATTAATGTACCAAAATCTTTTTGTCCTATATCAATTCTAGATACCATTAATATATATTTTTTAGTCATTAATTTTATTTCTTCAGCAGATAATCCTTCTGAATTATAAGACATTTCTTTTATTTCATCAATATAAATTGGATTATATATTCTTATAATTTTATCTTTCATATTAGGAAAATGATATATAATTTCTTTTTCCATCTCTTCACATATACTCACTATTATATCATATTTAGATATTTTTTTTTCAAATTTTTTTAAATCTATTTCTGAGAACATAGTTAGAGAATTATGCATCCATATTATCTTTTTTTTAGCATTTACTTCATCTATAAATCTTCTTGTTGCACCATTATTAAAATCTATAAACACATCTATATCCCCGTATTTTTCTATTATTTTTTCTAATGATATCAACATATTTTTTTTTGTTATTAATCGTCTTTTTGTCATATAATAGTTATACATAAATTTTTGATAAAAATTTCTTTTTATCGAATTAAAATAATGAAATTTTTTGACAAGGTTATAAGGTCTTAAAAAATATATCTTTATATAATATGGAATTTCATTTTTGAAAATATTCTCTTCACATAAATCATTATCAATAATTAGAGAAATATTATATTTTCCATGATTTAAATGTTTTATTAAATTTACTAATATTCTTTCCGTTCCGCCTATACCCAGACTTCCAGTTCTAAAAACAATGTTTTTTCTATTACTCATACCTTCACCTAACTTGAAATAATCTTTTTAATTATTTAACAATTCTTCGTATTTATCTATATTAGTTTTAAGATTAAATTCTTTTGATCTCTCATATCCAAGTTTTGAAAAAGACTTTTTAAGTTTTT
>JAITPM010000025.1 GCA_031289425.1 Fusobacteriaceae bacterium | reverse complement strand
TACATGATATGACTCAATTAGTGGATATTATAGCGCATGTTGATACAAAGTTTTTTATTGTAAAATTTGGTAATTTTTAATTTTAAATCTAAAGTATAGTCGACGACTAATACAAAATATAGAGGGGGACAAATTTTAAAATGATAAAAATAGTTAAATTCGGAGGTTCATCTGTTGCTAACAGTGAACAATTTAAAAAAGTAAAAGAAATAGTTCTTAGTGATGACAGTAGACGATTTGTAGTGATAAGTGCTTCTGGAAAAGGAAAGAATGCGGATAACAAAATAACCGACCTATTATTTTTGTGTCATGCTCATTTGGAATACAATATTTCATGTGATAATATTTTCAATATGATTGTAGAAAGATTCGTTAATATAAAAAAAGAATTGAATTTAAAATATGATATTGAAAAAGAATTAGACTTGATAAAATCCCAGCTTGATAAAAAAATTGACCTTCATTATTTGGCAAGTAGGGGAGAATATTTGACATCCAATTTAATGGCTGAATATTTAGGATATACTTTTATTGATGCCAAGGATTTGATATTTTTCAAATATGATGGTTCTATAGATTATGAAAAAATAAATCTTGCATTGTCTGAGATTATTAAAACACAAAGCAAATTGGTTATCCCTGGATTTTATGGAGCACTTCCCAATGGAAAGATAAAAATAATGTCCAGAGGCGGAGGGGATGTCACAGGGTCTATAATGGCCAATGTTGTAAATGCGGATGTATATGAAAATTGGACTGATGTGTCAGGGATTATGACTGCTGACCCTAGAATAATAAAAAATCCTAAACATATTGATGCTATTACATATAGTGAGCTTAGGGAACTTTCTTACATGGGAGCAAGTGTACTTCATGAAGAGGCAGTTTTCCCTGTAAAAGAGAAAAATATCCCGATTCATATTTTAAATACGAATAAACCGGATGATGAAGGAACATATATTTTTGATAAATGCGAAGATAAAGACCCAAATAACATCATAACTGGAATTGCCGGGAAAAAGGATTTTTCCATTATTACTATAAAGAAAAATCAGATGTACAATAAATTGGCTACAATGAAAGATGTTCTGGATATATTGGGAAAATATAAGATAAATGTGGAACATATCCCGACAGGAGTAGATTCCATCTCAGTAATAGCAGATTGTAGCAAGGTATCATCACATATCTTCGAAGTACTCATGGAGATAAAGACGGTGTGTAATGCTGATGATGTGTATGTTATAGATAACATCGCATTGATTGCAACTGTTGGTAGAAATATGAAAAAAAGATCCGGGATATCTGGAAGATTATTTGGTGCTCTCGGGAAAAATGATATAAACATTTATGCAATTTCTCAAACAAGTGAAGAAATAAATATAATAATCGGAGTTTCCAATAATGATTATGAAAATACTATAAAGGCAATCTATAACGAATTTGTAGATAAAGAGAAAATATAAATTTTACACAATGATATGACTTTATATGCATAAAAATCAAAATTATAATAAGAATAAATTTTTTATTTAAAAGTTGATTCTTATGCTTTTATACTGTAAAATATGTCTGTGATTATAATTTGTATTTTAAAATGAGTTTCCCTTGGTCAAGGGAACTGATACTTTATATTTATGCAAAAGGAGAATAGAATGCCTCGTATAGAAGGAAAACATATTTATTTTAAACTTTTTATATCTACTTTCTTTATAAGTGCTTTTACATTTGGAGGCGGATTTGTAATTATCCCCCTTATGAAGAAAAAGTTTGTAGATGATTTGAAATGGATAGAAGAAGAAGAAATTTTAAACTTAATTGCAATTGCTCAATCATCACCGGGAGCTGTTGCAATCAATGCATCATTTTTATTAGGGTATAGTGTAGCAGGATTACCCGGAGCCTTTGTCACAATAATGGGTTCTGTAACTCCGCCCCTCATTATTTTATCCATAATATCATTATTTTACATGTCTTTTAAGACAAACAGGGTAGTTCAAGCCGTACTCAGAGGAATGCAAGCCGGAGTTGCTGCGACTATCATTGATGTAATAATAAATATGGGAGGAACTGTTATAAAAAATAAAGATGCCATATCTATAATAATAATGGTAGCTTCTTTTATAGTGACTTTCTGTCTTAAGATAAATGTTGTATATACAATACTTGTATGTGCTGCGATAGGATTAATACGAGTATTAATAAAGGGAAAAGGTGGGAAAAATGTTGTATCTTGAATTGTTTTGGAGTTTTTTTCAAGTTGGCTTGTTTACAATAGGTGGAGGATACGCATCGCTGCCACTCATACAAAATCAAGTAGTTAATTACCATAGGTGGCTTACTTTGAGCGAATTTTCTGACCTTATAACTATTTCTCAGATGACACCGGGTCCTATTGCTATAAATTCAGCAACTTTTGTAGGGACTAGAATTGCGGGATTGCCGGGTGCAATTATAGCTACAGCCGGTTTTGTTACTCCATCATGCATAATAATGGGAATTCTTGCGTATATTTTCTTTAAATACAAAAATATTTCTGTTATTCAGGGAATTTTGGCCGGACTTAGACCCGCTGTGGTGGCTATGATAGCTTCTGCCGGTCTATCTATATTGTTTCTATGCCTGTGGGGAGAAAAAGGATTTAACAAGGGACCAATAAATTATTATGGTGGTATATTATTCCTTGTTTCATTATTTATCTTGCAAAAATGGAAAGCGAAGCCCATGCTTGTCATGGCGGCTTGCGGCGTAATCGGAGCATTTATTTATTATTAGACTGTGTTGCAAGGGGTCACGACCCCTTGTTCACAGCTTTATTAATTGCTATAACATTTTATTTCCAGATTATATTCTTTTCAATTGTTTCTAGATATTGCTTCAAACTTTCTTGTTCAGAATTGTATGATTTAATTATTTTATCCTCCTATAATTTCACCTTCTCCGGGTCTCAATTCATCCATTGGAACTTTCATGGTATATGAGCCATATTTCCATTTACTTAATAATAACAATACAATTCCTATTACCATTAGAATAGCACCTACTGGTATCAATCCGGTATTTACAACTATTACAGGAATTATAGTCACAAGAAATAATTCTACAATAGATTGTAAAGTGTAAGCGGTTCCAAAATCGTCCAATGTCCCTGTTTTCATTTCCGGATCTACTATTCTTAATAAAGTTATTCCTATTGCAACAACGCCTGTAATATATCCAAATATAAATATTGATCTTTCAAACCAAAAGTTTATAAATAGTTTTCTTCCTACGAAGAATACCAAAATACATGGCCATAATATTCCTATAATACATAATACGCTTATTGGACCGATAAAATCAAGTACAACTGAGATTTTTATTGTTGCTACTCCAAAAGCTACCAAATAGTCTGTGACACAACTTCCAATTCTATCTACTATTTTTTTATCTACATATGTTCCATACCCTATTTTATTCAAAAGTCCTTGTATCACTACTCCGACTAACATAGTTAAACACATAAGTGGTATTTCTATATTCGGCCAATATTGTTTATAAAAATTATAAATTACATATCCTATTCCTGTAGTAAACAATATTATTGCGATATGCCATGCCAACGGATCCATAGCCATAGGATGTATCGTTTCAGTTCCCATTGATTGTCTTTTTTCTCCAGGTACCATTCCAGTTTTGCATTCCATTGGTAAAGAACCAATCGCTTCTATCATTCTTGTTGCCTTTTTTCTAGTAGCATAATTGATGCATATTATACCGCCAAATATTCCTGTTAATAATCCTAATGTTGCGAATGTTTGCCCTATTATTACTCCATCATTTCTACCTAACATAGTGTTCAATGTTCCACCAATGGCAGCTGCATACCCATGTCCGCCCATAAATCCTGAAGGAAGAAGCAATGCTATTTCTCTAAATACATTTGGAAATAAAAGAATCATTAATGCTCCCCCAAATAAGCAAGCTGCTCCAAAGCATATTATTTCACTTGACATATTTATTAAAAAAGTATTACCCACTTTATTTATTGTTTCTTTTAAATTTATTTTTTCTGTTTTACCTAAGAATATTCCAGAAAATAGTACACATACGAGTAAATAAGCATATGAACCGGTTTGGTCGCTAAAAGGTACAAAATTTAAAAATTGGTTTCCTGCAAATAATGCTAAAAATCCGGCAATTAGGGATGAAGGGATATAAAAGTTTTGGAAGAATTTAACTTTACTTCTTAGCATTTGTGCTATGAATAAAAAACCTGACATTAAACAAAAATCCATTAACATTGAGTATGCGGTAAATTTCATCTATTTCACTCCTTATGAGAATGTAGCTGGATCGCAGTTGTCAGCTACATTCTTGATAGTATTATTTATTTTAAATATTTCCTAAAAAAAGCTTCCATTGCATCTATTAGCCCAGTAAGTTTAGGGTCACCATCAAACATCCATTCGTTATGTTTTCCATCTACATAATATAGCTCTTTAGGTTCATTAGCCAATCTATAGGCCTCTTCCGCTTCTATTCTATCATGTAATTCATTATATTTTCCATGGCCAACAAATAAAGCTTTTGGTGTAAGTTTAGCTAATGTATTTTCTATGTTAAAACGTAAGAACGATTCTCCTATTACAGAAGACATTGGAGTCGGAAATTCTTCTCCATCGTTGTCTTTACTGGCTTTATCAGATACGCCACCATTAATTTTCTTTAATGTTTGATCTACATAAAAATCTCCACTTTCGTCTATGTTAGGGTAACATACATATGGATGTCTCAATACGGGGTCTCCGGTAGTTGCTCTAGTTATTTTATCTTCTTTTAGCATTCTTAACATTTTAGAATATTTATCATTTCCCATACCCATTCTCATCCAACGAACCCCGTTTACAAAAGAGTTTAGTGTAGCTACTGCTTTTACATCTTCTTCTCTGGCAGCTACTTCTACACAGACAGCCCCTCCTACTCCCCAGCCGATTAAACCTATTTTATTAGGGTCTACTTCCGGTTGTACTTTTATAAAATTAACTGCATTTGCAATATCTTCTACTTCTCTTTCCAAAGTTGTATATTTGGGGAAACCTTCACTTGGTTTGAATCCTCTATAGTCAAAACCTAAGCATACAAAACCTCTAGCTGTAAAAGCTCTGGCAAATAAAGCAGGATACACTATATTTAATCCTGTCCATCCAGAATTAGCTATTATACATGGTCTTTTTTCACCTTCTTTATAGTCATCGGGCAAATAAATTGTACCAACAATTTTTTCACATTCACTGTAAAAGATAATATTTCTTGTTTTCATAAAATACACTCCTATATTAATTTATTTGAATTAATTCTTTTATACAACATAAAAAACAAAAAGTCAACCTTTTATTTTTTAAAAAGAATATTTATTCCTTTTTATACAGTGTTTAGTTCCTTTTATTAAGTTTTAAAACTTCATTTTTCCTTATTTTTATGGTACAATGAAATATTATCAAATAATTATTTGTGAGGTAAAAATGAAGGAAAATATAGATATAATCGACAAAATCGTAAAAATAAAAGATTTCTTACCAAAGAAGCAAAAAACATTATGTGAATATATAATTTTAAATTATTCAGAAATAGGATTAATGAGTATAAATGAACTATCAGAAAAATCTGGAGTTGGAACTACGACAATACTACGATTATCTAAAATTCTGAATTATACGAGTTACAGTGATTTAAAAAAAGATATATTAAAAAATTCCATGGCAACAAATATATCTTCTTATAGTGGATTAAAAGAAAGTTTTAAGAATATTTCAAAAAATAAAAATTCTGATATTTTAAGTAATGTTTCATCTGAACTTCTTTCTATAATAGAAAATTTTATTACTCCACAAAATATTGAACAAATAAATAAGGCTGTAGAGATGATTATGAAGGCAAAACGAGTGAATATTTTAGGATTGCGTTCTTCTAGAGCTGTTGCATCATATTTAGAAGCAATGTTAGGCCGGATTTCACCCAATGTAAGGCAATTAAATAGTGATTCTGAATATTTGTTTGATAATGCTCTAAAGCTTAAAGCTGATGATATATTGATAGTTTCTTCGTTATGGCCATGTACAAGACGTACTGTCACAGTATCTAATGTTTGTCATAAAAATAAAATCCCGATAATATTAATTACAAATACTATTTTAAATCCAATTGCAAGGTATGCTAACATTGTAATAGATACTAACTCGGCTAACAAAAATGAGGGAATAATTCCCAATATGATAGTTGCAGAAGCCATAATAAAAGAAGTGTGGAAGAGAAATCCATCCAAATTCCAAGAATATCTTGATACTTTAGAAAAGCTTTTAGAAGATAATGATATTTTTATATGGAACGAGTAAGATTTATAAAATACAGAAAAATTTTAGATAAATTACTTTTAAATTTTTGATTAATATGTAATAATAGATATATTACATATTAATTTTTATTATAAAAAGTTAATTTACTATAATATTATACTAAATTAAGGGGGTTAAATGAGGAATACAAAATGGATATATAATACAAATAAAAACAGTAGTGGAGCCATAAATAATTCCCCAGATATAGATAAAGATATACTATTTATTTTAAATAATAGAGGAATAGTTGACCCAATTTCTATAAAAAAATTTTTAAATAGTGAAATAAAAGATATTTCAGATCCATTTACATTAAAAGATATGGATATAACAGTGGACAGACTCTTAGATGCTATAGACTCTAAAGAATCTATTTGGATATATGGAGATTATGATGTGGACGGTATAACAGCCACATCTCTTTTATATTTGGTATTGACAAAACTAGGTGCCAATATAAAATACCATATACCTCTGCGCAATCAAGGGTATGGGTTAAACAATGAGGCCATAGAAGAAATCAAAAATAATGGATGCTCTATAATTGTTACTGTAGATTGTGGGATATCCTCAATCGCAGAAGCAGAATTTTGTAATTCTTTAGGGATGGATTTAATTATAACAGATCATCATGAGATAAATAATCAAATTCCTCCTGCATTTTCTATTATAAATCCTAAAAGAGAAGAGAACATTTATTCTTTTAAATATCTTTCCGGAGTGGGTACTATATTTATGGTTGTACTGGCTCTCTATACAAAATTAGGGAGAAAAGATGAAGCTTTTCAATTTTTGGATATAGTGGCAATCGGGACTGTTGCAGATATTGTACCTCTTATAGAGGAAAACAGGATTTTTACTAAAATAGGTATAAATCAATTACTAAAAAGTAAATCATTAGGCCTTAAAATGTTGATTTCTCAAATTTTCCCTGATTGGTCGACTAGGATTTATACACCTTTTGATATAGGATTCGGCATAGCTCCTGTATTTAATGCTGTAGGAAGATTGGAAGATGCCAAACAAGCAGTAGAACTTTTTATAGGGAATGATTCTAAGATTTTAAATGGAACTATTTCTTATCTTTTAGAAAAAAATGTTGAAAGAAAAAAAATACAAGAAAATATATATGAAAATGTATTAAAAAAAATAGAGGACTATAATTTAAACCAAAATAATATCATTATTGTGGGAGATGAAGGATTTCATCATGGAGTAATCGGTATCGTGGCCTCAAAAATTGTAGATAAGTATTATAAACCAACTATAATCTATGAAATAAAAAAAGAAGAAAATATTGCCGTGGCATCTTGCAGAAGTATCGAATCCTTTGACATTACAAAGGCACTCACACATGTTTCTTCTTATTTGCTAAAATACGGGGGTCATTCCCAGGCAGCAGGTTTTAGTATATCAATCGATAAATTGGAAGAATTCAAAAATAAATTGTACGAATATGCAAATAGGGAAATATCGGACTATGATTTAATAGAAAAAATAAAAATTGAAAAAGAGCTCCCTATTTTTAAGATTTCTTATGATTTTTTAAATAAGTTATCGAATCTTGAACCATATGGAATGGGGAATTCGACTCCGATTTTCTCAATAACAAATTGTTCCTTTTATAATTTGCGATTAATAGGAAAAGATAGAAATCATATTATGCTGAGTATAAAAAAAGGCGACTTAGAGCTAAAAAATTGTGTGTGGTTCAGAAGTGGTGATATTTATGATGAATTATATAGTCTCAATAACTCGAATATAGATATAGCATTTAGACTAAAACTAGAGATATATAAAGATCGCTATCAGTATAAACCTATTATTATAGATATAAAGAAAAGTGAAAATGTTGAATCATCACACAAATTAAATAATTTTGGGAATTTAAAAAATATCCATTTTCCTATTAAAACTGTAATTTATACAAAACGCCAAATTGATCAAAATAATTTTTCTTTAGATTTTTATGCCGATAAGATTTCTATTTTATATAACAAATCATATATAGATAAATTGGATTCTAATATTTTTTATATTTTGAACACGCTAAAAAATAATTATAATTATACTTTTAAAGTATCATGCGAGAAGATTATAAAAACACTGGAAAATTATAATATTCATATATCTCTGGAAAGGAATTATTCTTTTGAATCCTATGCTATAAAAGAAAATGTTTTATTTAATGAGATAAAATATTTTTTGATTTGGAATTTTTCATATAATAATATCCAAAAAAATATTTTAAGAGCGATATTTTTTGATAAAAGGAATGCGATTGTTAAGATAGATAGAGGACGCGGTATAAGTACAATTATAAAAACAATTGGATTATATTATAAAAATATTAATAAAAAAGCAGCTCTCATTAGTAATGAGGATTTTGCCAAGGATATAAGAGAGTCTTTATACATTGAATCTTCTATAAATAAAATATATGATTTCTATATATTTTTATACCCTAGTAAAGAGCAAATTACAAAATTGCATAATTATTTAAATAATAATAAAAATATTGAAAATAAATTTTTAATTATTGGAGATAAAGCGAGTACATTGACATTGAAAGATTTTCATGAGATTATAGATATTTATAATATACCTGATAATTTAAAATTAATCAAAGGTGATGGTGTGGATAGTACAGATGTCGGAACAGAATGTTATTCCAAGGTATTACCTTTGGACACAAGAAAAAATTTAATAGATAAATTCAAAGAAGGAAATTCTTTGCTAGCTACCGAAGATATACTACCTTTTATATAGATGTATGAGTATTAATACAGTGATATGTTCTTTGTTAAGTAGGTATTGGTACATATTTTTATTATGGGTAAGGATTATTATTAAATTTAAAAAATTAAAAAAAATTATTCATTAGAAATTCTAAGTCATATTTAAGACACATTTTAATGTAATAATGATTTTGAGCAAAAAAAATTAACGATGGTGGTAACTATGAAAAAAATATTATTATTATCTATTATTATTACAGGTATATTATATGGGAAAAACATATCCTTGGATAATATGCTGGACAAACTTTCTAGTACTTCTTACCAAAATGAGCTTTATAATAAAAAACAAGAAGAAAATAAAAGTAAAGAAAAAAATTATAAGTTGGATACATATAATGGAGTCCAAACTTCTGTTAAAAGTAGTTACAATGATAGGTATGAGGCATGGGAAACAACAGGGAAAGCATCTTTTGGAGATTTTTATATAGAAGGAACTAAAACTTACGATGATGAAGACTATGCTACATTTGGTGTAGAAAAGAATATCAAAACATTAATTTATTCTAAAAATAAAAATGAATTAAAAAAATTGGATATGAATAAGGAAATTGATAGGATAGATTATCTTTCTAACTTAGAAAACCATAAAATAGAACTTATTCTATTATATAAAGAATATAAAAATAGTGAATTGGAATTAAAAATAAAACAAAACGGAATCAATACTTTACAAGTAGAGAAAAATAAATTGCAAACATCATATGATATGGGAGCGACTTCGAAAATAGAGTTGGATTCTTTAAAAATGAATTTGAATAACTTGGCTTTAGAGAATAAAGTTCTAAAGGATAATCTCAGCAAAATAAAAGAGAGATTTTATTACAATTTTAATATAGATATAACAAATAGTATATTGCTCGATATATCTTTTAAAAAAGTAAATTATGATGAAATAATAAAAAAATATGGTTTAAAAGAATTAGAAAAGAAAAAAATTCAAACTAATATTACTACAGAAAATATAAAATATTTGAAATATGATGATAAAATGCCTGATATAACTGTAGGTTTAGAAAGAAGTACAAGATATGATGAAAATAGAGTAGTTCTATCTTTTTCAAAAAAATTCTTTGGATATAATGCGGAACTAGAAGAAGAAAAAATAAGTTTGGATCAACAAAAAATATCTTTAAAACAATCAATCAATGAAAATGAATCCGAAAAGATAAAAATATATAATAACCTTTATTCCTATGAAACAGAATACCAAGTCAATAAAAATAAGGCCAATCTGGAATCTCAAAAGTATGAAATTAAAAAATTAGAATACACCAATGGTAAAGTTACATATTTAGATGTTATGGAATCATTTAACGATTATTTGGAATATCAAATTGCAGCTGAAAAAGCTAAGAATAATTTTTATGGATATATTTATGAATTATTGATTAGGAGCGAATTATGAAAAATAAAAAATTTTTAAATATGACATTGATAATTCTCGCTATTATAGCACTTTTTATAGCTATGGGAATGAAAATAAATAAAAAAAACAAAGATCAAAACAAACCCATTCAATATAAGGCGATGACACTAGTCAATTCAAGCGGTAAATCTTATATATCTGTAGATGGAAAGGTAGTAGAAAACGATACTAAAAAAGTGTATGTGGATAAAAAATTAAAAGTAAAAGAAATTTTTGTAAAGAAAGGGGACTATGTAGAAAAAGGACAATTATTGATGACTTTTGATGAAAACGAAAGAAATAATACTGTTAGAAAAATTGAAAAAGAGGAGTTAAAACTTTCAAAGCTGAGAAGAAATCTGGAAGTGGAGAAAAAGTTATATGAAAGAGGGGGAAGCTCAAGAAATGCCTTGTTGGAATTGGGAGAAGAAATAAGAACGTCAGAAATAAGTGTAGAAGAATATAATGAAGATCTTATAAAAACCATAGAAAAAATTGAAAGTCCTGTTAGTGGTACAATTACTAGTTTGACGGCAGAAGAAAATTATAGCGTCAACACAGAGCAACCGCTTATGGAAATTACAGATTTAACTGAGATAAAAATTATTTTGGAAGTTCCGGAATATGATATTATAGATATCAAGCTGGGACAAAAAATTGATATAAAACCTGAAGTTTATGAAAAAAAGAAAGTTTTTTCCGGAAAGGTTATTGATATTTCTAAAATATCCAAAACGTCTACTTCTACATCTGAAAACGTAGTAGAAGTTGAAGTGAAACCGGATGAAAATATTCCCAATATAGTTCCAGGATTTAAAGTTTCTGCATCTATATATTTGGATTCAGATGAAGATTTAAATATCTCAAAAACATCTATAATGGAGGAAAACGATAAATATTTTCTCTATGTAGTAAATAATAAAAATATAATATCAAAAAGATATGTAGAGATATCAGATGTGAAAAAAGGTGACCATATTACAATAAAATCCGGAGTATCTCTGGGCGAAATAATTATTACAACACCAAATGAATTTTTAAAAGATGGTGAAAAAATAAATTATAACCTCGAAAATACCGTAAATAGAAGAGCGGGACAAAATGGTGCAAATGGAGCTGACAGAGCCGGAGGCGCTGACGGAATGGGCGGTTCTGGTAGATCTAGAGGTAATTAAGGCTTTATTTTCTAAAGCTTCCTGTATGAAGGAGTGTACAATGATAAGAATGGAAAATCTTGATAAATATTATGTAACCGGTGATATAAAACTTCATGCCTTAAAAAAGATAAATTTTCATATAAAAGAAGGAGAGATTGCTGCAATTATGGGTAGTAGTGGGAGTGGCAAATCTACTATGATGAATATTATCGGGTGTCTGGATAGATACTATGAAGGGACTTATATATTAGATGGAATAAATGTATCCAATATGAGTGAAAACGATCTTTGCAAAATAAGAAATACTAAAATAGGATTTGTTTTCCAATCTTTTAACTTACTTTCAAAACTGACTGCTCTTGAAAATGTGGAATTACCTCTGGTATATGCAGGTGTCGAGAAAGAAATCCGTGTAAAGAAAGCAATTGATATGTTGACTCAAGTAGGATTGGAAGATAGAATTTATCATACTCCCAATGAATTATCGGGTGGACAAAAACAAAGGGTTGCCATAGCTAGGGCTCTTATAAATGATCCGGCTATTATTTTGGCTGATGAGCCGACAGGAAATCTAGATAGTGTTTCTAAAAACGAAATTATGGAATTATTTGTCAACCTAAATAAACAAGGTAAGACTGTAGCTATTGTAAGCCATGAACCTGAAACCAGAAAATATGTACAAAGAATTCTTGTCTTCAAAGATGGAGTTATCATAAGTGATGGTGATGTAAAATGAATTTTCTGGAAAGTTTGAAAAGTGCAATTAAGAGTTTGCAGGGAAATAAAATAAGATCTTTCTTGACTATGCTCGGGATAATAATAGGAATCACATCTGTTATCACAATGTCTGCCATAGGTCGAGGTGCTCAAGAGAATATTACGGGGAATCTAAAAGAAGGAGGATATGGTAAATTTACTATATCAGTAGATAAAACAGATTCGGAATTCAGATGGAAATACATGATTACTGATGAAATCATAGATGGACTTAAAAAAAGTGGAAAATTTAAAAATGTGAGTCCCAATATAAATTCCAGGTTTGTAGTCAAAATAGGTAACAGAAACGAAATGCTTTCTGTTTCTGTTACGAATAAAGATTTTGAAGAAATTGATAGAATCACTCTATTATATGGCAGAAATATTTTGTCTTTTGAATATGAGTTAAGAGAGAAGGTCATGGTTTTGGATCATTTGACTGCTGCTAATTTGTTTGGAAGTGCTGAAGCTGCTGTCGGGCAAAATTTGGATATGGCCTCAGGTAGAAATGCCAGTTATATTTCGTACAAAATTGTAGGAGTCTTTAAAAACCCATTGGAACAATTGATAAAAATTATGGGTGGACGAAGAATACCAAGATTTGCCAGAATTCCAATAGATACTTATGACAAAATGTTCGCTAAAAATAGTGGTGAATATACCAATATAATAGTAGAAGCTATAGACCCGGAAAAAGTTGCAGAAAGTATGAATGAAGCTAAGGTTGTTATGGAGGAACTGACAGGAATATCAGATTTATATGAAGTCACAACTCTTTCTAATGCAGCTGAATCCTTTGACAGTATTTTATCATCACTAAATATGTTTGTAAGTTTTGTCGCAGCAATATCTCTTTTAGTTGGTGGTATCGGGGTTATGAATATAATGCTCGTAAGTGTAATAGAAAGAACCAAAGAAGTAGGAATAAGAAAGGCTATAGGAGCTACAAACAGAGATATTTTAATACAATTTTTAATGGAATCAATTATTCTTACAGGATTTGGAGGAATATTTGGAATTTTAATAGGAGTATTTTTGGGAATGGGAATAGGTATATTTGTGGGTATTCCACCTGTATTTTCTCTTATCTATGTTTTTGGATCAATGCTTGTATCAATGGTAATAGGGATTATATTTGGTGTAACTCCGGCTAGAAAAGCTGCAAATCTCAATCCGGTAGATGCATTAAGGTCTGAATAAATTTTTTCATGTATTGACAAATTAATATAAATATAGTAATTTCTTAATATTAGAGATTATATAATATAGATATATGGGGAGAAAAATGAAAATAATTACTACAGAACAAATGAGAAATGCAGACAAAGAAGCAACTAATAGGCATAATATCACAGGTCTTTTTTTGATGGAAAATGCTGCTGTTGCTGTTTCAAAAATTATAATTAAGCGATTGATAAACACTGAAGAACGAAATATTTTAATATTTTGCGGTAAGGGAAATAATGGCGGAGACGGTTTTGCTGTTGGGAGGCTTTTGTTTAATGCTGGTTTTTTTCCAAAGATAATTTTTTTGGGAGATATTAAGGATGTAAGTGGTGATGCTTTAGTAAACTTAAGAAGAGCCAAAGGTATAAATATTATAAATACAAGCAAGTTCGAGGAGATTGAAAAGCATATAAAAACTTCTAATATTGTGATAGACGCAATTTTTGGTACTGGTATTCATGGGGAAATAAAAGAACCTTTTAAAACAGTTATAGAAAAAATAAATGCGTTTTCAAGATATACTATAAGTATAGATATCCCTTCGGGTATAGATGGAGACACCGGAGAAATATTAGGTACGGCAATAAAAGCGGATGAAACTATTACTTTGGCTCTCCCTAAAATAGGAACTATGACTTCTTTTGGATCTGAATATTCCGGTAAATTACATATAGCTGATATTGGTATTCCCAAGGCAGTAATAGATAAAATTGATACAAATTATAATTTTTTAGCAAAAAATGATGGGAAATTTTTACTTCCTAAAAGACAAATAAGGAGTAATAAAGGTACCTTTGGGAAAGTATCAGTATTTGCAGGAAATAAAAACATGGCGGGTGCGGCTTACTTAGCTTGTAAAAGTTGTTATAGGATAGGTGCCGGATTAGTCTATGCTATTATTCCAAATAAAATTTCACAAGTTTTACAAAATCTCATTCCGGAAGCTATTGCGCTCACATACGACCTTGATAAAAATAATTCGGAATCTTTTTATTTTGGGGAAAATATTTTAAATATTCTAAATGAATCAAAAGCTATAATTATTGGACCGGGTCTCGGTCAAAAAGAAAATATAAAAGAAAAAATTTGTGATATTTTAAGAAGTTCGAATTCACAAATTATTCTGGATGCTGATGGGATTAATAATATAAGTGATAATAAGGATATATTGAAACAATGTAAGAATATCCCTATTATTACTCCGCATATTAGAGAAATGTCAAGGCTTACCGGACAATCAATATCTGAAATCTTAAAAACCCCTATTAATACAGCAATTAATTTTTCAAAAGAATATAATTGTATTACTTTATTGAAAGATTATAAAACGGTAATAGCGAACCCGGATGGAAAGGTATATATAAATAATAGTGGTTCTAATGCTTTGTCGAAAGGTGGAAGTGGAGATGTATTGAGTGGAATAATAGGGGGGCTGCTATCTCAAAAGATGGATCCATTTGAAGCATCTGCATTAGGGGCGTATATTCATGGGTTGACCGGAGAATTTGCTCAAGAAAGATATACGAATTATTCTGCATTGGCCGGTGAATTGATTGACATTATACCGGATGTTTTGAAGTTTTTGATAAATTAAAATTTTATGATTGACTAAATCTATTATTGGATGTATAATCAATATCAATTATAAATATGTTTTTGTTAATAGAAAAATTGATATATTTTGAAGGGAGATTTATGAAAGTATGGATAAGGTCTTTGTTTTTGTTTATCATAATTTCGTTTTTTACTGTGTCTGTATCCTTTTCCAGAAGTAATATAACTTCCAAGGGAGATTTACATGTTTTTACAGAAACTTTAAAAAATAGTGAAAAAGAAAATTATAAAAAAGAAGATTATAAAAAAGAAACAATAGAAATTTTTATTGGAGAAAGAAAAGTTAATTTTAAAATTTCTCCAAAAATCGAAAATAATATTATTTTAGTTCCTATGATGGAATTTTTGGGCATATTGACAATTATGAGTAAGGATATCCTAAAATTTTCTGAAGACGGTAAAATTATAAGTGTATCTCTAGATAATAATAACGTAAGATTATTTTTACGGCAAACTTATGCTGAAATAAATGGGAATAGAGTGGATATCCCGGTACCTTTGCGCTGGGGTGAGGATGATTTGTATATTGCATTGGAATTTTTCGGAAAAGCTTTGGGGTACAATATTGATGTATTTACAAATACGGAATCTAAGGAATATAAAGCCAGAATAACCAGTGGTAAAAGGCAATATCTAGAAAATTATTTAAATTCTTTAAATATACATAGCAAAACAGAATATCTTATCTGGGTATCGAAGAAAGATTTCTTGGTTACTTTATTTAGAGGACGTAAGGGCAATTGGAAATATGTGGATTCATTTTTTTGTTCTTTGGGATCTGCAGCAAGACCTACTGTTGTCGGACAATTTGAATATTTTAGACTTGATGAGAGATGGAAGTTTGCTAATTTCTATGTAGGACCTGCTATGGTTTTTCATGGAAAATATGGTATTCACAGCACTCTTTTGAAATACGACGGGTCATCCTTTGATTATCGCCTTAAAATGAATATTTCTCACGGATGTATAAGGTTGAAACCGGAAGATATCAATTGGCTTTCTGGTATTACTCCGCTTAGAACCAGAGTTCTTGTCACAAATTAAAAATTTTTAATATTTAATTATTGAAAAAATACCTCTAGAAGCCAAGGTCTACTAGAGGTATAATAAATTTGATTTATTATTAATCTTATTTAATTCTATTAATATATTAAATAATTTATCAATATATAATATTATTTTGCAGTGTAATCAAAGAATCCTATTCCAGTTTTTCTGCCTAATTTTCCGGCTCTAACCAATTGACGAAGCAATCTAGAAGCTCTGTATTTAGAATCTTGTGTTTCAGCAAAGTAAGTATCCATTATATGAAGACAAGTGTCAAGACCTATAAGATCAGCTAATGCCAAAGGTCCGATTGGGTGATTACATCCAAGAACCATAGCCTTATCAATATCTGCCGGGCTTGCAAGACCTTCTTCTAATACTATGCTGGCTTCATTTAACATAGGGATTAATATTCTGTTTACTACGAATCCAGGTCCTTCTTTTACTTCGATTGGATCCTTTCCAATTGCCTTTGATAATTCAAATATTTTGTTAAATGTCTCATCAGAGGTACTGTATCCTCTTATAACTTCTACCAATTTCATAACTGTAGCAGGGTTAAAGAAGTGCATTCCAATAAATTGTCCTGGTCTTTTTGTAGCAGAGGCTATTTCTGTAATAGATATAGAGGAAGTGTTTGTAGCTAGTATAGTTTCAGGCTTACAAATTTTATCCAAATCAGCAAATAATTCTTTTTTGATTTTCAAATTTTCCAAAATTGCCTCAAGAACTAGATCGGCATCCTTTGCGCTATCCAATTTGGTAGTAAAAGATATTCTACTAAGTAAAGCGTCTTTTCCTGCTTCATCTAATTTACCTTTAGAAACTAATTTGTCTAATCCTTTTATCAATTTTTCTTTAGATTTTGCTAAAATTTCGTCAGTTATATCTCTAAATATAACTTCAATACCAGTTTTTGCCATCACTTGTCCTATATCGAGTCCCATTTGTCCAGCACCAACAATAAAAACTTTTTTCATATAAAATTTACCTCCTATAAAAAATTAAAATTATTCCATCGTTTATATAGTATACCATAATTTTGTGTCTGTAAATAAAAATATTTTTATAATTATAGATTGATAAATAAAAATGAGTTTTTTTAGAGAATAATTTTTTGTTTTTATAGACAATTTATGATATAATAATACACAAAATGGAATATTAATTATTTTAGTGGTGCTATGTCAATTTACAAAATTTAAATGGAGAAAAATTTTATGAAAAAAATAAGAGTAACTGTTCCTGAAGATATTTGGCGTATGATGAAAAATGATATTGAGGAATTCGGAATCAATAATAATAAACTTTGTAATTATATTCTTAATGAATTAAAATATAATAAGAGTTTTGATGTGGATAAATTATTAGAAACTTTGGGGAGGCCACTTAAAAAAATCATTCAATTTGACTTAAATGTTTCTAATAAAGAAATATATTACGATATATTGAGAGAAAATGATGTAGATGTAGAGGCCGAGTATTTTAGAGAACTATTTAGTTTATATTGTTCGAAATTCAAATATCAGAGAGAACTTTTTATATTTAGAGATAAGGTGAAACAAATAGTTGACGCAGTTAAAGAAAAGAAAAAAATCAAAATAAAATATATAGGGGAAGTAATAACTATAGAACCTTATTTTATAAAAAGAGAAGAACAAGGAGATGAAAATTTTTTATTTGCCTATAATGAGGGAGAAAAATCTTATGATAATTATAAATTAAAGGAACTTGAAATTGTGTCTATTTTAGATGAAAAAATAAAGGGTAAAGATAAAAAATATATAGAAAATGTAAGAAAAAATTTCGATCCATTTTTGGCCAATGGAAATATAGTAAAAGTGCGACTTACAAAGGAAGGAGAAAGTCTCTTAAAAAGTTTTACTAATTATCGCCCTAAACTTATAAAAAAAGATGGTAATACATATTATTTCGAAGCTTCCAATGAAAATGCAAAACTATATTTCAGACAATTTTCTAAAGAGGTAGAAATATTGGAACCGGTATTGTTGAGAAAGGAAATTAAAAATGAATATTTAGAGGTTTTAGAATTATATAAATGATTGTATATATGATTATACAACCAAGCATATATTATATATATGGATTTTATATAATTTTCCTTTAAATATATTTAAATATATAAAAAATTAATGTATTACTTAAAAGCCATTCCAAAAAGGGAAAACGATATTTTTATAAAGATTAGGACATTGAAAATAATATAAAATTTAGGTGCAAAACACAATATATTGTTATTCGAGTTTCATTAACACAATATATTGTTATTTTTTTGAAAAAGGGAGTATAATAATTATTAATATTAGATTGTCTAGAATCTAATATTAAAATAAATGGGTTATTTATAAATTATCACTTTATTTGAAATATTATTAGGAGGATTGTATGAAAAGAGTTATCAAGAGAGAAGGAAACATAGTTCCCTTTGACGAACAAAGAATTGTAAATGCGATTGCAATGGCATTTAAACAAAATTCGCGACCTATAAATCAAGAACTTATTGGGAGGATAGTGTCACAGATAGCGAATCTTGATACTAAAGTATTGCATGTGGAAGAAATACAAGATATGGTTGTTAAAAAATTGATGTCTTCTACAGAAAAGGATATAGCAATGGCGTATCAAAGCTATAGAACTTTAAAAACTGAAATAAGGAATAAAGAAAAAAGTATATATAAGCAAATTGGCGAACTTATAGATGCATCAAATGTCAACATATTAAATGAAAATGCTAACAAAGATTCTAAAACTATATCAGTACAAAGAGATTTACTCGCAGGAATTTCGTCAAGAGATTATTATTTGCACAAGATACTTCCAAAGCATATAAGAGTAGCACATGAAAAAGGAGAAATACATATACATGATTTAGATTATCTATTGTTTAGAGAAACTAATTGTGAGCTCGTACATGTTGAGAGAATGCTATCCGGAGGATGTAATATAGGTAATGCGAAAATGATGGAACCTAATTCTGTAGAAGTTGCAGTTGGGCATATCATTCAAATAATAGCATCTGTATCGTCTAATACCTATGGAGGATGTTCTGTTCCTTATTTAGATAGGGCATTAATACCTTATATCAAGAAAACTTTCAAAAAACATTTTTTGAAAGGTGCAAAATATATAAACAAATTGGATGAAGGACAAATAAATTTATTAAAAGATTTCTCTAATATAGAATATTTAAATGAAGAAATAAAAAATAAGTACAGAGAAGCCTATGATTACGCTGTAGATATGACAATTGATTCTGTAAAACAATCAATGCAGGGATTAGAATATGAAATAAATTCTCTTTCTACCGTAAATGGGCAAACTCCTTTTACTACTATTGGTATAGGAACTGAGACATCTTGGGAAGGAAGACTTGTACAAGAATTTATTTTCAAAACTAGAATGGAAGGGTTTGGTTCCAAAAAAGAAACTGCAATATTCCCTAAAATAGTATATGCTATGAATGAAGGATTAAATTTTAACCCTGAAGATCCAAATTGGGATATCTCCCAACTTGCCTTTGAATGTATGACTAAATCTATTTATCCTGATATTTTATTTGTAACCGAAGAACAAGTAAAAAAAGGTACTGTGGTATATCCTATGGGATGTAGAGCATTTTTATCATCTTGGTATGACAAAGACGGAAAAGAAACTTATTCCGGAAGATTTAATATGGGCGCTGTATCTATTAATTTACCTAGAATAGCAATCAAAAATAAAGGAGATGAAGCTGGATTTTATAAAGAATTGGATAGAATTATGGAGTTATGTAAAGAAAATAATCTATTCAGAGCAAAATACCTTGAAAAAACTCCAGCTGAAATGGCACCAATTTTGTGGATGTCGGGAGCATTAGCTGAAAAAAATGCAAATGATACAATTTCAGAGCTTGTATGGGGTGGATATTCTACTATTTCTATAGGATATATTGGATTGAGCGAAGTATCTCAATTGCTTTATGGTAAAGATTTTTCAGAAGATGAAGAAGTTTATGAAAAAACTTTCAATATTTTAAAATATATGCAGGAAAAAATTCTCAAATTTAAAGAAGAGACAAATTTAGGATTTGCATTCTATGCAACACCTAGTGAATCATTATGTGATAGATTTGCAAGAATAGACCAAAAGGAATTCGGAGATATAGAGGGAATTACTGATAAAGGTTATTATGATAATTCATTTCATGTTTCATCAAAGATTAATATGAGCATGTTTGATAAATTAAAATTAGAAGCGCTTGGCCATAAATATTCTACTGGAGGGCATATTAGTTATATTGAAACTGATTCTTTGAAGAAAAATACTGATGCGGTATACTCAATATTAAAATATGCAAAAAGTGTAGGAATACATTATATGGGAATTAATCAACCTGTGGATAAATGCCATAAATGTGGATTTAATGGAGAATTCTTGGCAACGGAAGATGGATTCGAATGTCCTCAATGCGGAAATAAAGATAACGACCAGATGAGTGTAATAAGAAGAGTATGCGGATATTTGAGCCAACCTAATGCTAGACCTTTCAATAAAGGAAAACAAAAAGAAATAGTTAACAGAGTAAAACATAATTAATAGCAATCAAAGGGGATTCAAAACATGAATTATTCGGATATTAAATATGCTGACATGATAAACGGAGAAGGCATAAGGGTAAGTTTATTTGTAAGTGGATGTGATCATTTCTGTGACGGATGTTTTAATAAAGTTTCTTGGGATAAAAATTATGGAAAACCATTTACTAAAGAAAGGGAAAAAGAAATATTTGATTATTTCAAAAAATACGGAGAATCTCTAAGGGGGATTTCTCTACTTGGGGGGGATCCTACATTTCCTGACAATATAGAACCGTTAATAGAATTTTTAGAAAATTTTAAAAAAGAATTTCCAAGCAAGGATGTTTGGCTATGGTCTGGTTTTACATGGGAACAGATAAATGAAGATTTGCAAAAGATTAAGCTGATTTCTCTCTGTGATATACTTGTAGATGGAAAGTTTGTAGAGAATTTGAAAAATCTTAGCCTAAAATGGCGTGGAAGCCTAAATCAAAGAGTAATTGATGTAAAACAGAGTATGAGATTTAAAAAAGTTGTATAATATAAACGATAAATTAAAATTTGTAGGGGAGTTGCATGCAACGCCCCTACATGTTGTAGAATATAAAATATTAAGTTAAAATAATAGACTTTTGTAAAACATTAAAATTTTGTATTTTGCAACGCTTCTTTAAAATTCCAACAATAATTTCTTAAGTTTCATCATTTCATCTCTTTTTACAATTGCATTTTCAAAGTCCAATTCTTTGGATAATTTAACAATCGCTTTTTGTAATCTTCCGATTTCTTTTTCTACGTCTCCTTTGGATTTAAATTTTTTCTTTATTCCGGAATCCAAATCATCTGTGGACATCCCATAATCCAAATTAATCAAATCCTCGGCTATTTCCTTTATAATAGTTTTAGGGTCTATGTGATTGTAAGCATTATATTCCGTCTGCTTTCTTCGTCTTCTATCTGTCTCTTCGATAGCTTCTCTCATGGATTTCGTGACTACGTCTCCATATAAGATTACTCTACCTTCTATATTTCTTGCGGCTCTTCCAATGGTCTGCACGAGAGAACGTCTACTCCTCAGATACCCTTCTTTATCCGCTTCCAATATAGCGACCAGCGATACTTCCGGAAGATCCAATCCCTCTCTCAAAAGATTTATCCCTATAAGTACGTCAAATTCTCCCTTACGGAGGCCTCTTATTATATCAATTCTGTCCAAAGTCTCAATGTCCGAATGCATATATTTTACCTTTACCCCAAAGCCTATATAATATTCCGTAAGTTCTTCTGCCATTTTTTTAGTGAGAGTAGTTACAAGCACCCTCTCTTTTTTAGAAGCCCTTATTCTTATTTCTTCCAAAAGATCGTCAATTTGATTCTTTGTGGGTCTTATATCAATAGGAGGGTCAACTATTCCTGTAGGGCGTATCAATTGTTCCGCTATGCAGCCTCCACTTGCTTCTATTTCGAAATCTCCTGGGGTAGCTGAGACAAATATAGTTTGATTGGAACTATCTCTAAATTCGTCAAATCTGAGCGGTCTATTGTCTAATGCTGCTTTTAGTCTAAATCCGTTATCTACAAGAGAAGTTTTCCTTGAGCGATCTCCCAAATACATTCCTCTGATTTGAGGAACCGAAATATGCGATTCGTCTATGAAAATTAAAAAATCATCTGGAAAATATCTAAGCAATGTATCAGGAGTTTCTCCTTCTTTTTTACCGGAAAGATATCTGGAATAATTTTCTATTCCTTTACAATACCCAATCTCACGTATCATTTCCAAATCATAATCCGTTCTTTGTTTCAATCTCTGTGCTTCTAATAATTTCCCTCTTTTTTCAAAAGAATCCACCTCTATTATAAGGTCTTCTTTTATCTCATTAAATATTCGCTCCTCATCTCCATCTTCTGTCAAATATTGAGTTGCCGGAGCAATGATTATTCTCTCCAAATTCTTCCTTAATTTTTGACCTGTAAGAGTATTTATTTCGGAAATTTCTTCTAATTGATCTCCCCAATACTCCAGTCTATATCCTATTTCTGTATACGAAGGGTATACATCTATTACGTCTCCTTTTATCCGAAAAGTTCCTCTCTCAAAAGCGATGTCATTCCTATCGTATCTGAGAGAAATTAACTTATTTATCAATTCTTTTCTGGTGATTCCCGTTTGCTTGTCAATTGGGATTGTCATTTTTTTATAAGTCTCAGGGGATCCCAATCCGTAAATTGCTGAAACTGAAGCCACGATTATCACATCTTTTCTATTTATCAGGGCAGCAGTTGCAGCATTTCTGAGTTTATCTATTTCGTCATTGATGGAAGAATCTTTTTCAATATAAGTATCTGTTGTCGGAATATAGGCTTCCGGTTGATAATAATCATAATATGAAACGAAATATTCTACAGCGTTATCAGGGAAATAAGATTTATATTCTGAATATAATTGAGCTGCTAATGTTTTGTTTGGAGCCATAACTAATGCGGGTCTCTGTGTTTTTTCGATTATATTAGCTATAGTAAAAGTCTTTCCAGAACCTGTGACTCCTAATAATACTTGATCTTTTACCCCGTTTTTTAAATTATTTACTATTTGTTCTATAGCCTCCGGTTGGTCTCCGGTAGGGCTGTATTTAGAATATATTTTAAACATTTTTATCCTCTTTGATGAATTTATTTTTTTAGTTAATATAAAAAAATTACATTTTATAATTTACTGTCAGAAATATTATGTATCCTATATTTTATCATTTTTTATATGAAATGACAATAATATTTATACCAGAATCATAAAAAGAAATTAGAAAGTATTGACATTTGTATAATTTCCTGTAAAATTATATCTGAGAAATAATATGGAGGGTGACATGGACTTAATGAAAAAGAATGTAAAGTATGAGCTTAGAATGTATTTTTTTCTTTTTATGTTATACTCTTTTTTAGGATGGGTATATGAAACGATATTGTTTTCTGTTGATGAAAAACATTTTGTAAATAGGGGATTTAATTTTGGACCATATATTCGATATATGGATTTGGAGCAGTGATTATAATGCTTTGTATAGTACATATAATAGAGCCTGTTTTTAAAATAAAAGGAATTAACATGAGAGCAGTTGCAATTTTCTTATTGATAGTTGTCCTATCTACAATTACAATTATTTATTTTCACGATACAGTGGAAAAATCCGGAATAATTGAGAGAAAGTAAATAAAAAATAAATAAAATAAAGTCTGTTATCATAGACAAGAAACAATTTATATAATAGACTTTAACTACATAAAATAGGAGTTTTTTATGGATAACAAAACAAAATTTATAGAAATTTATAATGAAAATATAAAAAGAGAAGGTGCAGATAAGCTGTTAGAATACCTTTGCTCTTCTCATTCAGATTTTTTTACATCTCCTTCCAGTGCTAGATTTCATGGTTCATTTCCAGGCGGATTAGTAGAACATAGTCTAAATGTCTATGAATGCTTAAATGATTATCTCTTGAGACCTACAACTAAAGATAAATATAAGATGAATTATTCGCAAGAATCTATAGCGATAACGTCTCTACTTCATGATGTGTGCAAAATAAATTGTTATAAAGAATCTTCAAGAAATGTAAAGGATGAATTTGGTGTTTGGCAAAAAGTTCCATATTATGAGTTTGATGACCCTATTCCTTATGGTCATGGAGAAAAATCTGTATATATTATTTCAGGGTATATGAAATTAAAGAGAGAAGAAGCATTTGCAATTCGTTATCACATGGGATTTTCAGGAATAGAGGATAAAAAATCCATAGGGACGGCTTTTAAACAATATCCTTTGGCCTTTGCTCTTTCTGTAGCAGATATGGAAGCTACATATTATTTAGAATAATCAATAGAAATACATTTGAGTACAAATATACTCCTATTGATTTGATATGTTATGATTCCAAATGAAAAATATTTTTAATATAGATAGGAATCATTGTTTTTGGCATATACAACAAGTCGACCATCTCTTATTTTATCTATTAATTTTAGGCGCAACATTTCTTGTAAAATGACTATGACTCTTGTCTGACTAAGGTTCAAATATTTTTCTAGTTCTTTTCTTGTCACTGTACCCCTATTGACCATAAAATCTATAATTTTTTTATATTGAAGGTTTATTTCATTACTATCCATTATTTCCATATCATCAGAAACATAATGAATATTTGGTAATATCACTTGAAATGCTCCTTCTACGGCTTTTATTTGTGGCCGAGTATCTAAATATTCGTAATTAGAAAATATCTTTGGAATTCCTGTACCATAAGCTTCGATAAAACGTAATCTATAAAATAAATTAGCTAATTTTTCATTTCTGGAATGTGAGATACCTAACATAATGGCGTCTAAAGATATTCCTGATACTAGTCCACCCAATGATAGAAACTCCATTCTGTCTTCATATATGTTTACTAATGTGCTGGATCCAAAAGAATACTCTCTATGTACCACAGCATTCAAAAGAGACTCACGTACAGCTTCGATAGGATAATCTCTCTCATCTTTTCTAGTAAGACCTTCGAATGTTGCCATCACTTTGTTCAGTAAATTTATAAAGTTAAAGGCTTCAGTTATTTGTTTTAGCAAAGAACCAGAAAATTCTTTTCTGTCCTTGAATAGTTTTTTTTCTGCACCTTCAAAAACAGCTATTTTTAATGTATGACTACATTGATCAGATATCAAAAGAGCTAGATTAGTATATAATCCATCATCTCCTATAAGACCAAGGGTTTTCTTTTGGCTTTTGCCAAAACTGACATCAGTATCTTTAAATATTTTGCTGGCTGTCTCAAAAGTCAGATTTTGGTTGAGAGAACGAAGTTTCTCGTAAGAATCTCCATCTGTTTCTTTTATCATTTTACGAATAAAATCTTCTGAGGCAGGAACAGAACTACTCCCTTGTCTGACATACACACCAGAAGGTTTTAATCCCTTATCAGCTATATAATATGGTCTTGCGAATCCTCTTTGCACTCTTACAACAACAACACTTTTTCCATTTATTGCCTCTATATTACATTTTACAACCATAGTTATATCAGGTTTGATAGAGTTTCTGATGGAAGCTGTTACTTTTTCCAGGGTTTCATCGGGATTATCTAATCCTACTATTTCTCCAGAATCAGACACACCTATATAAATAACTCCATCATGAGAATTAGCAAAAGCTACTACTTCTTTTTTTAGTTCTAGAGTAAATATTTCTTTTAATTCTGTATCCATTCCTTCTTGCAATTTCATAACCCCTCCCATATATTATCATATAATAACCTATTATATCATATGTTATCACTGATAGCAATAATATTTTTTAAATTTAAATATTTTTTGCAATTATGAAAGATCTTTATCAGTTCTTCAGATAAAGGAGTCATTACATTATCCAGCATGTAATCGAATAACTTAAAATGGTTCATAGTTTCAATAATATCATTGACATTTATTATGTCCAGATCTTTTTTATGCTCTAATGTTATGGTATTAGTTTCAAAAATATATTTTGTTTGTTCTTCTGTTAATTTATTTCCCTCAATTCTATTGGTATTATATGCTAGGTCTATTTGTATAATTTTGTATAGTACGTCTCTATATTTAATTCTTTTTTCTTCTAATAATTGCTTTAAAATTTTATTGGGCATATATCGTCTCAACTCCTATTTTTCAATATATTATATAATTTAAATGCTGAAAAATCAATTAAATATAAAAATATAAATGACTAAATTAATATAGTTTAGTGAATTTGTTATATTTTATAAATAGCTGATTAGCAAAGTAAATTCTATCAAATGCTATAAAAATGATATTGCGGGGGCGGTGCGTGCAACACCTTGTACTATTATTGCCTAAAATCAAAATGTATGCTATACTTAAAGTACAGATACGTAGTAAATAATTAGAAGGATTTATAATTAATGAAGTGCAAAACAATAACATAGAAAAGAAAATATTAAATATATGAGAGGGAGATATGAAAGCATTACCAATAGGTATAAGCGATTTTCAAAAGATTGTATCCGGAAATTATTTTTATGCTGATAAATCTATGCTAATAAATGAAATGCTTATTAACGGAGCCGAAGTAACCTTATTCACAAGACCAAGAAGATTTGGTAAAACCCTTAATATGTCCATGCTCTATTATTTTTTCAATATTAAAGATGCAAATGATAACAAAAAATTATTTAAGGGATTAAACATAGAAAAAACCAAATCCTGGAAAGAACAAGGAAAATATCCAATAATATTTATTAGCTTTAAAGATATAAAAGCTTCTAATTGGAAGGAGTGCTATGATGATATAAAGAATTTAATGAAAGATATCTTTAAAAAAAATTCGTATATCTATGAATCCTTAGATTCTTTTGATAAAGA
>JAITPM010000064.1 GCA_031289425.1 Fusobacteriaceae bacterium | reverse complement strand
CCGTTCCTTATGCCTTGAATAATTTACAAGATAGAGGTATTTTATTTTTAGACCCCGGGGTTCCAGTATATGCCGGTATGGTCGTTGGAGAGCATAATAGAGAAAACGATTTGGTTGTAAATGTCTGTAAAACTAAAAAACTTACAAATATGCGTGCTGCCGGCAGTGATGATGCAGTTAGACTTTCAACCCCTAGAAAATTCACTTTAGAACAGGCTCTAGACTACATAGCAGATGATGAATTGGTCGAAGTCACTCCAATCAATATTCGATTTAGAAAAAAATTACTTAATGATAATGCTAGAAGAAGAGCCAATAATAAAGATTAGATTTATAATTATGGTTAAAAATAAAGGATTACGTAAATAATCCTTTATTTTTTGAATTTATATTTTTATTCTCTATTCTAAATAATTTATCGTCTTGAGATAGTTTTACAATAAAAAATCTCTCATCTAGACTTCATAAAAATTCCCACCATTATTAATGTAATATTGACATTACATAAAATTATGTTATACTTTAAATATGTAGTAATATCATTAGTTACAACATTTTAATTTTAAAAATACTTTAGGAGGTATTTATGAAAGTTTTATTGCTAAATGGAAGTCCACATGAAAAAGGGTGCACAAATAGAGCACTACAAGAAATAGTATCCATATTAACAAAAAATGCTATTGAAAGCGAAATAATGTATCTAGGTTCTGCTCCAATCTCCGGTTGTATCTCGTGTTTTTCTTGTAAAAAAACTGGTAAATGTTTTATAAATGATAAAGTGAATGAATTAATAGACAGATTAGATACTATTGATGCCTTGGTTCTTGGATCTCCTGTATATTTTTCCAGCGCCTGCGGCCAATTTATAAGTTTTTTAGATAGATTTTTCTTTGCCGCTGGTCAAAAGGTAAGCGGTAAATTAGGGGCTTCTATCGTAAGCTGCCGCCGTGGAGGAGCTACTGCTACTTTTGATGAATTAAACAAGTATTTTTCTATAAGAAGTATGCCTATAGTTTCATCTCAGTATTGGAATCAAGTCCATGGGAATACTCCTGAAGAAGTAGAGAAAGATTTGGAAGGATTACAAACGATGAGAACATTAGGGCAAAATATATCTTGGTTATTAAAATCAATAGAAGCCGGTAAAAAAGCCGGTATAACATTTCCGGAAAATGAACAAATCATCAGTACAAATTTTATAAGATAATAAATCTATTCTAAAGATTATAAAATATATAAAATTTCACAAAATAAATAAAAAAATTTTGTATTAATCTGAAAAAATTGATATAATATTAAACAACCAAACTTTGTTTCATTTTGTTATTTTCGGAGGGTAATTATGTTTAAAAAATTTTATTGTTTGCTTTTTATATTTATTTTGTTGTTGAACAATATTTCTAAAAGCAAGAACAATGCCCCTACAGAAGATAACATTTCTCCGGAGCCCAATAATATCCTTTCTGAAAAAGATAATGAAATAGAAGACCTCAAATCAAAAATAAAAATTTTAGAAAACAAAATAAAAGTTTTAGAAAATAATAAAAATAACAAACCTCAAAGTGCAAAAACAAAAAATACCTCGACTGCTACTCCCAAAAATTCTATTCAAGATAAAAAATCTTTAAAAGTTGGATTAGCTCTAAGTGGTGGTGGCGCAAAAGGTTTAGTTCATGTTGGAGTATTAAAAGAATTAGAAAGAAATAATGTAAAAATTGATTATATCACAGGTACTAGTATAGGTGCAGTCATAGGCGCCTTATATTCGGTCGGTTATACTCCGGATGAAATAGCAATTTATTTAAAATCGGTAAATTGGAGTAGCCTACCTTCAGTAAATAGAAATGAAATTTTGGTTCCTTTAGAAAGAAAATTTAATAAATTTGATTATATGGTAACTTTACGATATGACAAAAAGTTTAAATTTTCTATGCCAAAGGCTTTTATAGATGATGAATATATATATTTCAAATTAAAAAATGCCTTGTCCAGATTTAAAAATACCGATAATTTTAAAGATACAAAAATCCCTCTAGGGGTTGTTGCGACTGATTTAAATACCGGTAAAAGCGTTACACTGAAGGATGGAGATATAGCAAGAGCTGTGGCTGCGAGCAGTGCCATTCCTACAATATTTGAACCAGTCGAAATTGATAATCGTCTATATGTAGATGGTATGATTTCTCAAAATCTACCAATTCAAGCAGCTTTTGATATGGGTGCTGACGTCGTTATCGGGTCAAATGTTGGTAATATTTTAAAAGACAATGAAGACTTCAACATCGTTGGTGTTATAAATCAATTAATGGCTATTCCAAGTGCTTCCTCTACTGAAGATCAAAAAAAATTAGCAGCTATATTGATTTCTCCAGATATGAGCAATTATTCTGCGATAGATAATATCAGTAATGAAGTTTTGATAACCATTGGGGAAGAATCTGCACGTCAAAAATTGGCTGCTATCAATTCTTTGCCTAAATTGGATACTCCCAAAGAAGTCATAGATAGGGATAGCCATATTTATATTAGAGAAATGGTTTTCTTAGGCAATCTAAGTCCAGAAAAACTTGATATTTTAAAATCTATGTTAAATCCTTTAATGAACAAAAATATTACGTATTTAAATTTAGAAAAAAACATCATGAAAATTTATGGTTTGGACTTTATAAATAATATATATTTTAGAGTTGAAAAGGATGTTTTATATGTAGATGCTACTGTTAATCCTTCCAATCTTTTGGGAGTTGGTGTGAACTATCGTACTGATTACGGAAGCACTCTAAATATAGGTACCGAGTTTTCCAGTGTAGGAAAATTAGGTCACAGTACTTTTGTAAATTTGAGATTAGGGGATTATTTAGGTTTTGAAATAAAGAATTTTTTCTATTATGGTTCTTCCAATAAAATAGGAATTTTTGCTAATCTAATTATAAGGGAATCACCATTTTATTTATATGATGATAGAAAAAAAATTGCAGAATTTACTATTAATACTGCAAAATTGGAATTCGGAATCACCACTCAGATTAACAATAAAATATTTCTAACATATGGAATAGATACAGGATATGTCCAATTGGAGCAGAAGATAAATACTAATATTCCTTATATACAATCCTCTGAGTATAGCAAAAACATCAATAATACTTTTTTAAAGATTACATACGATAATTTAAATTCAATCAAACATCCTACTTCCGGATACAAAATAGATTTCAATTATATCTGGGGTGGAAATTTCGGAAAAAGTAGTACTAATTACTATGGAGCAATGTATTTGATAGATGGATATATTCCGATAAAAGAAAACATAACATTAAAATATGGTCTGTATGGAGGAATAATTTCTGGAAAAAATCTTTATTTAGACCAATATATAAATATCGGTGGAATTAACGATTATATCGACAATAAGGAATTTTCTTTTTTAGGATATAGGACTCATCAAAAATTAGTAAAACAATTTATAGCAGGAAGGATTGGTTTAGAGAAAGAATTTTTAAAAAATCTATATCTGGGAGCCAATTGGAATTTTGGTGCATTTGAAGATTTAAATAATGTATCCGGCAAATTTAAAAAAAGCAACATGTGGAAAAAACCTGTCAATGGTTTCGGGTTGAATGCATTATATGAATCTTTTATTGGCCCAATAGAATTTTCTGTTTCTACTGACGAAAAATGGGATAAAATAACTACTCAAGTGAGTGTTGGATATCAATTTTAGATAATATTTAGATAATATTGGGAGTTAATTAAATGAATATATTTCTGGGAATATTAATACCTTTTATTGGGACTACTTTGGGAGCCTCTATGGTGTTTTTACTAAAAAACACCATGAATAATATAGTACAAAAATTATTATTAGGTTTTGCATCAGGAGTAATGATAGCTGCATCTGTCTGGTCATTATTGATTCCTGCAATTGATATGTCAAAAAACCAAGGTAAAATCCCGTGGTTAGCGCCATCAATTGGATTTTTACTAGGTATTTTGTTTTTATTGGCTTTGGATAGTATTATCCCACATTTGCATCTGGATGATGAAAATCCGGAAGGTATGAAACTTAAATTAAAGAAAACTACAATGCTGATGCTGGCTGTTACTTTGCATAATATTCCGGAAGGTATGGCTGTGGGAGTTGTTTTTGCGGGTCTTTTAGCAAATGATGTAAATATCAAAATATCAGGTGCTTTTGCACTGTCTATCGGGATTGCAATTCAAAACTTCCCGGAAGGCGCAATCATATCTATGCCCCTCAAAAGTGAGGGATTATCTAAAAAAAGAGCATTTTTATATGGAACTTTATCCGGAATAGTCGAACCAATAGGGGCAATAATTACAATTTTATTGACAAATATGGTAGTTCCTATACTTCCATATTTACTTTCTTTTGCAGCCGGAGCTATGATATATGTCGTAGTCGAGGAATTAATCCCGGAATCACAGTCTGGTGAACATTCCAATGTAGGTACAATCGGCACCTCCATTGGATTTGTTATTATGATGATATTAGATGTGGCCTTGGGGTAGTGGTTATTAATTATCTTTATTATCTAACTAAATAACTCTACTATTTTGCCTACAACGTCTATATGAAATATAGATTCTAAAATCATCTTGGTTAACACTATAATAGTAATTGTCAAAAACACAGGTTTTATAAATTGGCTTCCCTTTTTAACTGCGACTTTAGCACCTAAAAATCCACCAACCATCATTATTAACCCTATTAATAGAGCTAACATATAGTTTGCTTTTCCAAATATAGAAAACATTATAATGCTTCCGATATTGCTCGCCAGATTATATACTTTTGCATTTCCACTTGCATTTGTAAAATCAAACTTAAAAATCTTAATAAGTGCAAATATCAAAAAAGAACCTGTCCCAGGGCCAAAAAAACCGTCATAAAACCCCAATGTAAAGGCCATAAGTATCGCATATTTTATGTTTTTTGATGTAAGTCCCATAAATTCATTTTTATACCCTATATTTTTATTATAAACAGTGTATATCAGCACACCGAATAACATTATAATAGCTATCGGATATAAATATTTAGTCTCAATAAATTTTACAACTGTAATAACTCCAAGCACTGCTCCTATAAATGAAAACATGACCGATTTTTTAACCAAATCCCAGTTTATCTTTCCTGACATTGCAAATTTCGCAAAACTCGAACTGGCAGAAAAACATGCTGCCATTTTATTAGTTCCCAGAGCGATATGTGGCGGTAATCCAGACGCCAAATATGCCGGAACAGTTATTAATCCTCCACCTCCAGATATTGCATCAATAAATGCTGCCGAAAAACATGCCATTCCCAGAAAAATAAACGAACTAACCTTCATCCCAGCGATAATAATCAAGTATAACATCTCCTTAAATTAATAAATTACCATTTTTTTGTATTTTCAAAATTTTCTAAACTTTCAATGTAGGGGTCTATATTCAAATTAAAATCAAATATATACTCTTGTCCAACTTTTGTACTGCCCACTTCGTTATTAACTTGTTGCTTTAAAGTAATCATTTTGGTTCTTATATCTTTAGCAGCCGATATTCTAGGGTTTTTTGAATTTTTAAGATCATCATATTTTTTTACAAGAGAATCATATTTTTCATCATAAAATTTTACATTCCTTTTAGAAGAATTTACTATAGGTATTGATGTCCCAATAGAAACATGTGGCCCTATCGGAAATCCTATTCCTATCCCTGCTCCACAACCAGAAAAAGCGTAAATCATGCATACAGTTAATACTAACTTTACTCTCTTATTCATAATATCCCCCTATAAATTTTTTAGACCAAAATAAAAAACAGAATATTCACAATAACATATATATCTAGAATACCACAAAACAATACTTTTATCAACTACATATTTAAGCAATCTATAATCGTCTATTTCTATATTTTGTTTATTAATTTAATTTTATATTTTATAATACTATATCTTATTTATATCAATTATAGCGATATAAAAAAATTTATAGGAATTATTGATATTACGAAAAATAAATGTTATTATTATATATAATTAATTTTAATCTAAATATATATTAGCTTTAAATACTTAGGAGGTATTATGCAGAGAAAAAATGTGTGGTCCGTATATTTTAGTGCCACTGGCACAACTGAAAAAATTGTTACTACTATCGCAAAAAAAATCGGGGAAGACCTTGATATTTCTATGAAAAAATTTGATTTTACATTTCCAAACGTCAGACTTCAAAAAAAATCCTTTACTACGGAAGATATTGTAGTATTTGGTGTTCCGGTAATTGCCGGGAGAGTTCCAAACTTACTTTTAAAATATCTTGATACCATAGAAGGAAATGGTGCACTTTGCATCCCAATAGTCGCATATGGAAATAGAAATTATGATGATGCTCTGATAGAGCTCCGAAATATATTATCAAAAGTTGGATTTAAGCCAATTGCTGCAGGAGCCTTTATAGGAGAACATTCTTTTTCACAAGTATTAGGTGAAAACCGACCTGATGGAAAAGATTTAGATATCGCTACTAATTTTGCTGATAATATTTCAAAAAAAATATTATCTTCCGATTTTAATGAAAATGAAATCATAGATGTCAAGGGTGAGAATCCTATAAGACAATATTATCAACCTAGAGATTCCAAGGGAAATCCTATAGATATAAGAAAAGTGACACCAAAAACAAATAATCTATGCATAAACTGCAAATTATGTGCCGTTATCTGTCCACTCGGTTCTATAAAATATGATAATGTCCGAGAATTACAGGGTGTATGTATGAAATGCTGTGCCTGCGTAAAAAGATGTCCTGTAGAGGCAAAATATTATGATGATGAAAACTATCTCTACCATCAACATGAACTAGAATTTCAATATACTAGGAGAGCTGAACCGGATTTATTTATATAAATAAACATTTTAATTTTATGATTAATAATAAGTGAAAGAGGACGCCACTAACATCCTCTTTCTTTGATCTAATTTTAGATCATCTTTTTTATAACACGGGGGAGTGTTAAAAAACGAAGACTTACATAGATTCTGGGGGTTACAGAAATCTACATTCTTTTAGTCTCAACAAAAGTTTACCCTATAAATTATATAAAGTCAATACTATTTTTTCATTATTTTTTGAAAAAAAGAAAACTGCCATATAATAATGGCAGTTCTCCCGTTATATTTTTTCTTATCTAAATATTTTTTATTATTATATTACACTGGTAACTGCATATAATATCCAACACCTGGTCCAATATTTACACCAGTAACCATCCAAAGGATAACAAATACTATCCAAATGACTTGCAATATTATAGCGATAGGAAGCATACCTGATATCAAAGTTCCTATGTTGCTATCTTTATCATATTTAGTTTGGATTACACTTAATACCATCCAAATATATGGAGATGTAGGTGCAATAGCATTAAATGGAGAATCGCCAAGTCTATATAATAGTTGTGTGAATCCAGGATGATATCCAAGAATCCAAAACATTGGTACAAATATAGGAGCGAATATTGCCCATTTTGCAGATCCTGATGATATGATTAAATTTACACCGGCACATATGAAAATAAATACAACACACATAGGAATACCTGTAAAATTTAAACCTTTAAGAAAATTTGCTCCTTTAATGGCAAGCATAGTCCCTAAATTAGTCCAATTGAATAATCCTTGGAATTGTCCACAGAAAAAACAGAATATTACATAAGCGCCCATTGCACTCATTTGTTTTACCATGGCTTTATTTATATCTTTCACATTTTTAAAAGAACCTGTTTTAATCCCATAACTTATTCCGACTATACTGAAAAGCAAGAACAACACAGGTATTATACCAGCTAATAATGGAGAACCTACAAATTTACCGTCTTTAGTCGATAAAACTTTTGTAAAAAATCCAACCAATAATATTCCAATAAATATCATTGCTGCCAAAGCAGAAACTTTAAGTCCACTTTTTTCTGCAGGGGTAATTTGTATAGCAGTACTATCTTCTTCAGCTCCTTTGTATTCACCAAATCTAGGTTCAACAATTTTTATAGAGACATATCCTATTACAAGTGCACAAAGAAAAGTAGAAGCAATCATAAAATACCAATTGGCAGTAACATCTATTTTGATACTATCATTTCCAATAAATGCTGCTATAGCAGTATTTGTAAGTCCTTGCAATAATGAATCTGTTCCGGCGATCATTAGATTGGCTGAAAATCCTGCCTGAGCACCGGCATAACCTACCAGCATCCCAACTATTGGATTTTTCTTTACACCAATATAGACAATAGCCGCTAGTGGTGGAATAACTATCATTGCTGTATCAGAAGCTATATTACCATTTGTCCCGATAAAAGCTATTAAATAAGGTACTATTGCTGGTGGTACATTTCTCAATGAACTTCTAATTAGAGTAACTAACATCCCTGATTCTTCACAAAATCCTATTGCCAAGGTCATTGTTAATACCAATCCTAATGGTGCAAACCCTGTAAAGTTTCTAACCATATTATTCAAAAACCATAATATGCCGTCTTTTGTAAATAAATTTTGTGATATTACCTCTTTTTGTGTAGCCGGATTTGTCATTGTTACCCCAGTCAATGTAAATATAGCTCCTAGTACAGCTACTATTACAAATAACCAACAAAATAAAATAGCTGGTGGCGGCAACTTACTACAGGCTTTCTCCACCCCATCAAGAAATCTGTCTACCAAATTTTTTTTAAGTGTTTTTTCGCTCATAATATCCCTCCAAATAAAAATTTCTACTACACTTATTACCTACTTTAACATAAATATATTTTATTAATAAAAAAATTAAAACAATATAGTGTATTATACATCTTACACATCGTTTTGTCTATTAAAATTTATACTGATATTAAAAATAACCCTTTTTTTATCGGGTAAATTAATGCTTTTTATCTTCATAAAATTAATTGATTAATATTATTTTTGATATTTATTTCAACAATAAAAATTGTGCAATATTAACTTTTATATTTTTCAATAAATTTTAATTCTTAATTTATTAAATAGAACTTTCATTATTGTGTTTATATGTATAATATGCTACAATATTATAGGGAGTGAAGTAAAACAACTGATAAAAAATTTAATAATTTTATATATTTTAAGAAAAATTACAAATAATTTAAATAAAAAAAGATATAAAGGAGTAAAAATATTCTATGAATTTTTTAAGAGGTTTCAGCATATGGAAATTACATACTTTTCAAGATTATTTATCATTTTTTACAGTTTTTACATTGGGTATTTTATTTTTTTATTTTATTACAAAGTATTTAAAGAAGCAGAGAACAAAGGAGTATGCCTTATCAAAAATTTCCAAAAAATTACGAAAATTATCTAAGAAATTAGGAGTTTTTTCTACAAAAACTGATATCATTAAAAATAATAAAAATACAGATTTGGATATAATATTTGTAGATGGTCGCAATATAATATTGATAAAGGTGTTTTGGTGGGGATTACACATAAAAGGGGAATCTAGCGGTGAACACTGGGAGATTGCTGATAATAAAAATAAAGAGTTAGTTAGAAACCCACTTTTTGACCTGAATTCTAAATCAAAATATATTTCTGATATCTTGAATAAGAATAATAAAGAGTACACCATAACTCCACTTGTTATTTTTGCTGATAATTTTGCTATCCCAAAATTAAAACTAGATAAAGATTCTTGTTCTATAGTGTATAAAGATTTAAAAAAATGGTATAAAAAAAATATTAAACCAAATAAAGAAAAAATAAATTCAAACGATATTTTAAATTTAATCGTTCAATAAAAGAGGTGTAAAATGGTAAAAAATATTGTATTAACTGAATTTGCCCGAGTAATTAATTCTGACAGATATCAGTATACAGAAAGTGATGTCTTCTTAATGGAACACATGGAAGACAAGGAAGCTGTTTTTGATGTTTTTTTCAGAAAAACTGAAGATGGCGGGTTTGCAGTTGTTTCAGGTATCCAAGAAGTTGTGCAACTTATAGAAATATTAAATAATACAAGTGAAGAAGAAAAAAGAATGTACTTCTCAAAACTAATTGAT
Organism: Fusobacteriaceae bacterium; assembly: GCA_031289425.1. Lineage (GTDB taxonomy): Bacteria > Fusobacteriota > Fusobacteriia > Fusobacteriales > Fusobacteriaceae > JAISST01. The sequence continues at coordinate 49,258 of JAITPM010000064.1, read as the reverse complement.
GAGCCGCATTTATGCGATTATCTTTGTAAATTAAAATTTACCGGAGATGTGTATGCATTTAGAGATGGCGAATTGGCATATCCCAATGAACCTATTATTACTATAAAAGCTCCATTGATTCAAGCACAAATATTAGAAACTCCTATACTGAATATAATGAACATGCAAATGGCAATAGCAACAAAGGCATCCAGAGTCACAAGAGCAGCAAACCCTATCCCTGTATCCTCTTTTGGAAGCAGGCGTGCCCATGGGTTTGATAGTGCATTATCAGGGAATAAAGCCGCTGTAATCGGAGGGTGCTCTAGTCATTCCAATATTATTACAGAATACAAATACGACATACCTAGCGTCGGTACAATGGCGCATTCTTTCGTACAAGCCTTTGGGGTAGGATGTAAATCAGAAAAATTAGCTTTTGATACATTCATAAAATATAGAAAAGAAAGAAGGTTAAATTCTTTAATTTTACTTATTGATACTTATAATACCATTCAAATAGGGATTAAAAATGCTATAGCTGCATTTAAAGATGCCGGTATCGACGATAATTACCCTGGTACCTATGGCGTCAGAATAGATTCCGGGGATTTAGCATATTTATCAAAAAACTGTAGAATATTATTAGATGAGGCCGGATTGAAAAAGGCACAAATTTTTCTTACAAACTCATTAAACGAAGAATTGATACGTTCCCTAAGAGAGCAAGGTGCTTGCGCAGATGTCTATGGAGTAGGAGATGCCATAGCTGTGAGCCAATCTTATCCTTGTTTTGGTGGAGTATACAAAATAGTGGAAATTGATAATAGTCCGGTTATCAAATTATCAGAGGATATCATAAAAATCTCGAATCCGGGATTTAAAGAAGTCTATAGATTGTATGATAAAGCAGGGCTAACATATGCTGACCTCATTACTCTGGTTAATGGAGATGCTGATACTCAAAAGATACAAAATGGAGAAACTATAATCATAAGAGATGAAAAGTACGAGTTTAAAAATAGTGTTATAATGGCAGGTAAATATACTTATAAAAAATTAGTTCGCAATTATGTAAAAAACGGACAAATCAACCATGATGAATATGATTTATTATTCGATATAATGGGTTCGCAAAAATATTATTTGGATAATCTAAAGACTCTTTCCAAAGAAAGACAAAGATTAGAAAATCCTCATAAATACAAAGTAGATCTATCAAACGATTTAATAACTTTAAAATATGACCTTATTAAAAAAATAAAAGCCGGAGAAAACCTATAATTATGAAAGCCCAAAAGATAAAATACATAGATAGAAAAACTAATGAAATTTTAATAGAAGATGTCCCCGGTGAAAATTATTTAAATTTTTTATATTATAACCCCTTCGGAAAATTACCATTACATTTGGCTGTAAAGAGAAAACTTTTTTCTTCTTTGTATGGTAAATTAATGAGTAGCAAAGGATCTCAAAAAAAAATATTATATTTTATAAAAAAATATAATATAAACATGTCCGAATCTTTAAAACAAGTTTCTGATTTTTCATCTTTTAATGATTTTTTTTATAGAAAATTAATTCCTGATGCACGATATGTGAATACAGATAAAAATGTTGTTGTCTCTCCTGCTGATGGAAAAATTCTTGCCTTTCCTGATATAAACGAAATAAATAGTTTTTTTGTAAAAGGAAACAAATTTAACCTATATAGCTTTTTTAGAGATAAAGATTTATCAGATAAATTTAAAGATGGATCTTTTATTACTGTAAGATTAGCACCTGTCGATTATCATAGATTCCATTTTCCTTACGATGGCTATATTAACGAGAGCAAACTGATAAACGGAGACTATTTCTCAGTATCTCCTATTGCTATGAGAGAAAACTTTAGCGTGTTTTTAGAAAACAAAAGGGAATTTTCTATATTAAAAACCGGTATCTTTGGTGATATAGCTTTATTTGAAATCGGAGCAACTATGGTTGGCAGTATTTATCAGACTTACCCTCCCAATACATCTGTAATAAAAGGACAAGAAAAAGGTTATTTCGCATTTGGTGGTTCGACTTGTATCATGCTATTTGAAAAGGGTAAAATAAAAATAGACGAAGATATTTTGAGAAATACTAAAAATATGCTTGAAACTAAAATTTATATGGGAGAAAAAATAGCTACACTAGTAAAATAATGGAGTTTTAATGAAAAACAAAAAAAAATATTTTAGAAAAGGCGATATCGTTGTATACACTATTTTAATTATTATTTTTGGAGTATTTACAGCAATCACACTAAATATGAAAGATGAGAAAGCTTCCAATGTAGAGATTTATGTATCCGGAAAATTACAATATTTGTATCCTTTAACGGTAGAAGAAAAGAATATATTCGTAGACACTGAAATCGGAGGAGTTAATGTAAAATTTAAAGATATGATGGTGCGTGTTACATCATCAAATTCTCCTCTACAGATATGCGTAAAACAGGGATGGATAAAAAACCCCGGCGAGACAATAATTGGTATTCCTGATAAACTTATAATAAAAATAACCGGATCAAATAATAAAAATAAGAATATTGATTACATAATAAGATAGGTGGACAATGTATTTAAAAAACAATAAAAGCAAAATTCCATATTTAAGGATTATTTTATTAGGAATTTTATTTATTATAATCCAAAGTTTTCTGCAACAATACGATATGGCTAGTGAGGTATACAAGAAATATATCGGATATTTGACTCCTCTCATCTATGCACTATTTACCGCAATATTTTTGGAACCAATCGTTACAAAAATAGAGACAAAATTCAATCAAAAAAGATGGATAGCTGTCGCAATAACAGTCGGCTTTACATTGTTATTTATGATAAGTTTTATAGGTGTTGTTATCCCTCAAGTGATCACAAGTTTCAAAGAATTGTATGATAAATTACCGGCAATTCAAGAAGAAAGTGGAAAACTAATAGGGAAAATATTTAACTTTTTAAAAGAAAAGGAACTCACAATTCTCGGTCAAGAGGAATTTGAAAAAACTATAATTAATTTTATAAAACAAAGTATAATCAAATGGAGGGTATTAGGTTTTTCAGTTTTCCTAAATATGTTGTGGTGGTCGGTAGCCATAACCAAATTTTTTATCGGTTTCTTTTTAGGTGTACTAATTTTACTGGATAAAAAGCATTTTATAAATGTTATCAATAATATTTTAATCATATTGTTCGGTAAAAAAAACAGTACTTTTATATCCGATTTTATAAATAAGGCCAGACTCTTACTTTTGACTTATCTGTGGGGGCGGGTCATTGTATCGTTTTGTGTAGCTGGCACTGTTTTAACTATTTCCCTATTCGCAGGAGTCCCTTATGCCCTTTTATCATCTATCATGATTCTTTTGGGGAATATGATTCCGTATGTTGGTTCTATTATAGCGGGAGCAATCTCTATATTTATAGTACTCGTTTCTGAACCTTCAAAAGCTATTATCCTTTTTGTTGCTATTTGTATAGCTCAAATTTTGGATAATTGGGTAATAGGGCCTAAAATAGCCAGTGAAACCATTGGTGTAAGAGCTTTTTGGGTTATTTTATCTGTTCTTATAGGTGGAAGTTTATTTGGACCGGTAGGAATGTTTTTTGGGGTGCCTGTGTTTGGAGTTGTAAAACTCATCTATAAGTTGCTCTTAGAAAAAAGAAATAAATAATCAAATATTATAATAAAATCACCACTATTCAGTCAGTTAGGAGAAAATAATGGAAAATTATATTTTTATTGCGTCTGCTTCTATGGGATTAGAATCCATTGTGAGAGATGAATGCCAAGAATTAAATTTCAAAAATGTAGTAGCATTTAATGGAAGAGTCGAATTCGAAGGAACTTTAGCCGATATTCCAAAAGCAAATATCAATCTAAGGTGCGCCGATAGGGCATTTATAAAAATGGGAGAATTCAAAGCAACTACTTTTGAGGAATTATTCCAAAATATAAAAAAAATACCCTGGGAAACTATTATTGATATAAATGGTGAGTTCCCTATTTCTTGGGTAAGTTCAGTCAAATCAAAATTATATTCATTATCTGATATTCAAAAAATAACTAAAAAAGCAATTGTAGAAAGATTAAAATCAAAATATAGAAAAGATTTATTTCCGGAAAATGGTGCCCGTTACTCTATTAAATTACAAGCAAATAAGGATATTTTTATTGTGATGATAGATACAAGCGGAGAACCACTACACAAACGGGGGTATCGCAAATATATAAATCTGGCTCCTTTGAAGGAGACAATGGCTGCTGCCCTTGTTAAAATGTCTCATTGGAATGGTAATAATTTACCCCTTGTTGATCCAATGTGCGGCACAGGAACGATAGCTATAGAAGCTGCTATGATAGCAAGAAACATAGCCCCAGGTGCTAATAGAAATTTTGAATCAGAAAAATGGAAAATTATCCCAGAAGAATATTGGATAAACGCAAGAGATGAGGCATATTCCAAAGAAAATTTGGATAAATCTATAAAAATATATGCATCAGACATTGATTCTGAGGTAATTAAAATAGCCACAGAAAATGCTAAAAAGGCAGGTTTATTGGCTGATATTGAGTTTAAATGTGCTGATTTTAGAGATCTCCATTTCAAAGAATCTCATGGTTCCTTAATTACAAATCCACCCTATGGGGATAGACTTTTGACTTATGATGAAGTAGCAGTTTTGTACCAATCATTTGGAGAAATGTGTGTGCAATCTATTCCAAAATGGTCTTATTATATAATTACATCCTATGAAAATTTTGAAACTATATTTGGAAAAAAAGCAACTAAAAATAGAAAATTATATAATGGCGGCATAAAATGTTATTATTATCAATATTATGGAGAAAAACTAAATAAATTAAAGAATACAATGGAGGCCTGAAGTGAAATTTTTAAAATTTTTATTTATTATAGTAATTGCTATTTTTAGCTATTGCTTTATGATTTATGGAAAAAGTAGTACAAATCTAAAATTTAAAGGAGATAAAAAATTGGAAATGATAGCTATTAATGCAAAAATCAAAACTAATAAAGGAGATATTAATTTAAAATTATTACCAGATGTTGCCCCTTATACAGTAGCAAACTTTGTAAAATTATCAAAATTAGGATTCTATAATGGTCTGAAATTTCATAGAGTTATTAATGATTTTATGATACAAGGTGGTTGTCCTTTAGGTACCGGTACTGGTGGGCCAGGATACCAATTCCCAGATGAATTCAAAGATGGAGTAGTATTTAATAAAAAAGGGATTTTGGCCATGGCAAATGCCGGCTCTAATACCAATGGTTCTCAATTCTTTATAACTCACATCCCAACTGATTGGTTAAATTATAAACACACAATATTTGGTGAAGTTGTATCTGATTCTGACCAAGAAATAGTCGATAAAATAGTACAAAACGATACAATAGAAACTATCGAATTTTCTGGTGATGTCGATAAATTGTTAGAAGAATTAAAAGATTTTTCAGATCAAATAGAGGCTGCTGTTAAAAAAAGTAAATAATTTTTAACTCAATTTCTTTTTTTATGTTTTATTTAGAATAAAAGCCCAGATGCGATAAAAATTGCATCTGGGCTTTTTCTTTAATCCTTCTTGTTATACCTTTCTTTTATTATACCTTTTTTATAAGCGTTTAACAATTTTTTTAGGTCATTTACTTGATTTTGCAATTCTTTTCCTTTATCAGTATCTCTCACCCTTATTCTTGCTTTTACATCTTCCACTATTTTGGATGATGATAAAATATCTTTTCCGGCACTTATCGCTTTTTCCCTTGATTCGAACGGTTCATGAGATACCAGTTTTAGCCCCCACGAATTTGAAATAAGAGTATATCCCGCTATGCCTGTTTCTTTTTGATATGCTTTGGAAAATCCTCCATCTATTATCAAGAGTTTTCCATTTGCCTTGATTGGAGTTTCTCCTTTTTTTACTTTTACTGGTACATGTCCATTTACAATATGCGAAATATTTGGATTGAGACCAAATTCTTCCAGAATCATATCGCAGATTTCTTCTTTATCACACAACCTGTAATAAGGATTTTTTATTTCATTATGCGTTTTTTCATCATCTATGAAATACCTTTCAAAAGTTTTCATAGCATGTTTTCCAAAAACCGGTGAATGTTTTCCGCACCATAGGTACCATAAAAAATCTATAGCCCTATTATTTTTTTGAGTGTTTTCTCTAGCTAAATACGCCATTCTCATAACTTTATTTATCTCATCCAAATACTTTTTGCCTCTCAACTTCTTATCATCTATTTCTATCTCTTGAAAAGTCCCATATTCTCTCAGAGGAATACAACCATGATATAAGAGATTATTGTTATACATCAAGTAAATACTTCCCTTTGCCAATAAAAAATTCACGTGTTTTTGCAACTTTTCACTTCTCAAAAAGAATTTTTGGAGTTTATTCATAATTTCTTCTTCTTCAACTGATAATTTCAGAGGATTCTCTCTATCAATCGTAGGAAAGTTTTGGTCATTTAATTTATACTCTACACCATCAATTTTTATTGTATATTTATCATAATCAATATATTTTAGAGAATTTCTGTCTTCCATTTGATACTTGGGATTTCTTTCGATTATTTGACCTTCAATCTTAAATTGTATTATAGAAATAGCCTTATGTATTTTGGCCATAATATCATTTTTTTCTCCCTCTTTGGGAGCAAATTTAATACATGGGTCATTACCATAAGTCTCCATGGCAAAAGTCGCTAGTGGAAATAGATTTATTCCGTATATTTCATCTAAGATATCATTGTTGGAATACCTGGCACATACTCTTATGACATTAGCTATACATGCCTTGTTACCGATCGCAGCCCCCATCCATACGATATCATGATTCCCCCATTGTATATCCACATCATGATATTTTTCCAAGACATCCATTATCAAGTGTGGAGATGGCCCTCTGTCATATATATCTCCTACTATATGCAATTTATCAATTATCAATCTCTGTATCAGATTGGAAATTGCTATTACAAACTGTTTCGCTCTGCCTATTGAGATAATAGTATCTACAATCCCATCTATATATTCTTTTTTATTTACGATATCTTTCCTTTCGTACAATAATTCTTGTAAAATATATTGAAAGTTTTCAGGCATAGCTTTTTTAACCTTTGAGCTCGTATATTTTGAAGAAACTACACTGCATACTTCTATCAATCTATGTATGATACTTTTGTACCACATATCTATGTTTCTTTCACCTTGGCTCAAAAGGTCTATTTTTTCTTTCGGATAATATATGACAGTTGCTAATTCTGTTTTTTCAAAATCCCCAAGTACATCTCCAAATATATCTTCTATTTTTTCTTTTATTACCCCAGAACCATTTCTTATGACATGGTCAAATGCTTCGTACTCTCCATGTATGTCAGATAAGAAATGTTCTGTTCCCTTTGGTAAATTTAATATAGCTTGCAAGTTTATTATCTCAGTTGTCGTCTCCCCTATATTCTTAAATTGATTCGAAAGTAATGTAAGGTATTTAAATTCTTGCTCTTTGCGCTCATCAGTATATTCACTTATTCTATCAGCCATATTTTCACCCACTTTTTTATGGTAATCTATTAATACTTGTTATACAAATATATCATGCATTTTTGTTTTATTTTTTATACTTTATTGCACTTTGTGCAGCAGCTAATTTTGCAATTGGTACTCTAAATGGTGAACAAGATACATAATCCAAGCCAACTTTATGGAAAAATTCTACAGAACTTGGGTCTCCTCCATGTTCTCCACAAACTCCAAGTTTTAATGTTTTATTGACTGCACGACCTTTAGTTACAGCTGTCTCTACTAATATTCCGACACCGGTTTGGTCTAATCTTGCGAATGGGTCTGATTCATATATTTTAGTCTTATAATAAGAATCTAAAAACTTGCCGGCGTCATCTCTTGAGAATCCAAAAGTAAGTTGAGTCAAATCATTAGTTCCAAATGAGAAAAATTCAGCTTCTTCAGCTATTTGGTCGCCCAAAATAGCAGCTCTTGGAGTTTCTATCATTGTACCTATCATATAAACTATATCAGATTTTTTTTCTTTCTTTACTTGTTCTGCGACTTCTATAATTATATCTTTTACAAATTTTAATTCTTTTTTATCTGTAGTCAACGGTACCATGATTTCAGGTATTATATTATATCCCTTTTCATTCTTTACTTCTATAGCAGCTTCTAAAACCGCTCTAGTTTGCATAACCGTAATCTCAGGATATGTGACACTAAGTCTGCATCCACGGTGCCCCATCATAGGATTGAATTCATGCAATTCGCTACATTTTTCTTTCACTTCAGAAGGAGTTATTCCCATGTCCTTTGCCAAAGATATTATTTCATCTTCTGCAGTAGGTAAGAATTCATGAAGAGGTGGATCCAAATAACGTACAGTCATTGGTCTATCTCCTAATGCCTCATACATAGCCTTAAAATCACTCTTTTGATAAGGAAGTAGATCATTCAATGCTCTCTCTCTATCTGCTACATTGCTAGATAATATCATTTGACGCATCTTATGTATTCTTGTCTCATCAAAAAACATATGCTCAGTACGACAAAGCCCTATTCCTTCTGCTCCCAATTTTACAGCATTTATAGTATCCTTTGGAGTATCTGCATTAGTTCTTATTTTTAATCTTCTGAATTTATCTGCCCAACTCATTATTCTTCCGAAATTACCACCTATTGACGCTTCTTCTGTTTTTATATCTCCCAAATATATTTTACCTGTAGAACCATCTAATGATATATAATCTCCTTCTTTTATTCTATGTCCACCTAATTCAAAATATTTTTCTTCTTCTTTTATTTTTATTTCACCACATCCTGATATACAGGCAGTTCCCATTCCACGAGCGACAACTGCAGCATGAGAAGTCATTCCACCACGTACTGTCAATATTCCCTCGGCAGCACTCATTCCTTCTATATCTTCAGGAGATGTTTCCAATCTTACTAATATAACTCTTTCACCACTTAATCCATGTTTTTTAGCATCTTCTGCAGTAAAATAAACCTTACCTGCTGCTGCTCCCGGTGAAGCCGGCAAAGCTTCTCCTAATACTTCTCCTTTTTTAAGTGCATTAGGGTCAAATGTAGGGTGTAATAATTGATCTAATGATTTTGCTTCTATTCTTACTATGGCTTCTTCTTCTGTTATTTTACCTTCATCCACTAAATCGCAAGCTATTTGTAGTGCAGCATGAGCCGTTCTCTTTCCATTACGAGTTTGTAGGAAATATAATTTACCTTCTTGAATAGTAAATTCCATGTCTTGCATATCTCTATAATGATTTTCCAATTTTGTAGCAATTTCTATAAATTCATCATAACATTTTGGCAAATCCTCTTTTAATTTTGTAATAGGTTGAGGTGTTCTTATTCCGGCAACTACATCCTCACCTTGTGCATTTATCAGATATTCACCATATATTTTCTTTTCTCCTGTAGAAGGATTACGAGTAAACGCTACTCCTGTACCTGATGTATCTCCCATATTACCAAATACCATTGATTGTACATTTACGGCTGTTCCCCAATCTCCCGGAATATCATTCATACGTCTATATACGACTGCTCTCGGATTATCCCAAGATGAAAATACTGCTTTTACTGCTGCCATAAGTTGATCCTTTGGGTCTTGTGGAAATTCAACACCAATTTGCTTTTTATACAAAATTTTATATTTATTTATGACTTCTTTTAAATCATCAGCACTCAGGTCAGTATCGAATTTTACTCCTTTAGCTTCTTTCTCTCCATCCAATATTTCTTCAAAAGATGATTTAGAAATTCCCATAACCACATCAGAAAACATTTGTATAAATCTCCTGTATGAATCATATGCAAATCTAGAATTACCGGTTTTTTTTGCAAAACCTTCCACAGCTGTATCGTTTAATCCCAGATTTAATATTGTATCCATCATTCCCGGCATTGAAACTCTTGCTCCAGAACGTACAGACACCAATAGTGGGTCATTTAAATCTCCAAATTTTTTACCTTGTACTTTTTCCAATTCTGCCAAAGCCACAAAAATTTGACCTTTGATATCCTCAGATATTGCTTTTCCATCCTTGTAATAATCTATACAAGCTTCTGTTGTTACAGTAAATCCTTGTGGAATAGGAAGCCCTAAATTAGTCATTTCTGCCAAATTAGCTCCCTTACCCCCCAATAAATTTTTCATCTCTGCGCTTCCTTCTTTAAATAATAAAACTCTTTTCATTTTTGAAAAACCTCCTTAATATTTATATTTTTTTAAATATTTTATTAATATTTCTCAACTTTTGTATAAATTATTTGTTTCTATATATTTTCTTACTTTTTCAGTAACCATTCCGCTGATATCACCATTTTTCGATATAACATCCCGTATTTTTGTAGAAGAATATGGGAAATATGGACTATCAATCAATATTATGTTCTCATGAAAAGCTTTTTCATTGTAACCTTCTCTCTTTAAAACTATGAGTTTACTCTTTTTTAAGATTTCTTCATACTTTTTCCAAGTTTTAAAATAGTTTAAAGAATCCTCTCCTATTATTTCAAAATATTCGTTATTTTCTCCATATATTTCTATTATATTACATAAAGTATCGTAGGTATAGCACAATTTATTTTGTATTACCTCAATATCAGAAACTTCGACTCTATCTATATTTTCAAAAGCCATTTGGCACATCTTTATTCGCATATTTCCATCTACTGCATTATTTTCCCTATGCGACGGAATACCCACAGGTATCACTATTATTTTATCCATTTTAAAATATTCAGATACAAATTTGACTACAGAAATATGACCTATATGTATAGGGTCAAATAAACCGCCATATATTCCTATTTTCATTGTTTAATCACCCATAAATTTTATATCTTTTTTATCGCATCTAAAAATAAATCTCTCAACATTTTTTTATATTTATCATTTTGAGAAAATTTATCGTCCTTTTTAAATTCATTATATTTTTCAACTTCATATTTAGCTATATTTATAAATTTTGATTCCTTGATATTGAGTTTTTTCATAAGCATCAAATAACTTAATATTTCTAATTCATTCTTTTTCATCAAATCTTTTTTATCTATATCTAGATTTTCAAAAAGTTCATCAATAGAAATATCCGCATCACTGTCCATATCTATCTCATAGTTCTTATCATTCTCATAGAAATTATCTCTGTATTTGCACATATAACTCATAAAAATATAAAAAATATTGTCATTAAATGATTTTTCATTAGATTTTATTATTTCTGCAAAAGATAAAACCATCAAAGATTTCAAACTGGAAATATTTCCTGCCAAAGAAAAATTGGCAATTACTTTAAAAAATTCGTTTTTATCTCTTAAAAATAATTCCTTTCCGTATCTTTTAGCAAATTCCAAATTACCATTTGCCATGGTCTTAATAAAATTTATTTTTACTATTTCAAGATCTACATTTGAAAATCTATCGATTTTATAGATTTTTTGCCTTTCTTCCGGTGCAGCCAATTCCAATAATGATTCAGCCAGCAAGTTTTCATCATTAAAAAAAGAAAAAATAGGAAAGGCGTAGTTTAAACTTTTTCTTTTAATATTTCCATATATGTCTACAGAAAAAAAAGAACGTTTATTCAAAAATTCAGCAAAATTATTAAGTATCTCCAATTTACCGAATTTCGCTATCAATGAAATAAAAACCTCTTTATCTTTTCCTCTTATGATATTTAACATTTCCTCGTTTTTATCTGGTTTTTCTAATTTTATCTGTGTAACTTTAAGTTTTTTTATTTTTTTTTCATTTGTCATTTATTCATTTCTCCGATTGGTTTTAGTGTATTATCTTCAATCATTGTAAATTCTATTTTTAAAACTAACAAATTTTCCATAACAAATCCCTGAGGTATCTTTACCAAATCTTTTTCTGTGGTGAGAATATAGGCGGCTTTAATACTTTCTGCTCTTTTCTGTATCAAGTTCAAATCTCGTATTGTCAGATTATGATGGTCTATAAAATCTATTCTTTCTATATATGAAGGGTTGAGCGATATGACTGTTTTTTCAAAATTAAGCGGATTGGCTAATCCAGAAAATAAAAGTATCCGATTATCTTTTATCCAAAATAGAGGTTTTTGATTCCCATTAATATCGCAAAGTGATATCACTCCATGCTTTGCAAGAGAAACTTCTTTTTTTTCTAATATTTTTAGATATCTTCTCAATATTTCGACTTCCCTCTCGCTCACCAGATCAGACTTTGTAATTATAAATTCACTAGCCCTATGCACTGCCTTTTTAAAATTCTCTCTCAATCTTCCCTTAGGTAACATTTCTCCAAATCCAAAAGGGTTGGTCGCATCAATCAGAACTATATCCCTGTCTCTGTTTAATTTTCTATGTTGAAATCCATCATCCAAAACGATCGTATCCACATCAAAATGTTTTTTTGCGAACATACATCCCTTATATCTATTAGCACTTACTATAATGGGGACATTTAGATTTAATGCATGCATATATGATTCATCACCACTTTCTTCGACTGTAGAAAATATCATTTTTCCGTCGCTTACCAAAAGAGGGTCTCTCTTTCTTTTCCCCCTATAACCCCTCGAAATTACTGCCACTTTTCTTCCCATTTTTTTAAATTTTTTGGTAAAATATTGAACCGCTGGCGTTTTTCCGGTACCGCCTACAGTCACATTTCCAATACAAATAATCTCAACTCCTGATATACTTCTGCTTGGAAAAATTCCTGTATCGTAGAAAAAATTTCTTATGGTAGTTATTACATAATATATATATGATAATATTTTCATATATGTCCCCTTACATAGGATAAATCTTAAGCCAAATCTTTTTTAGCTTTATACGCAACAAATTTCAGCTTCTTAAGCTATTGTTGCTCTAGTTCCCTTTCCTATTCCTTTGTTCTTTTTTAAAAATTCATCTAAATTAAGCACATTTACACCCAAAATCTTCGTAACTCCGACTTCTTTATTCATTGAGACCCCAAGTATGCTGTCTGAATGAGACATGGTTGTTTTATTATGAGTAATCAATATAAACTGAGATCTTTGTGTAAATTCTTTTAGTTTCAATAATAATTTTTTAGTATTAGTCTCGTCAAGTGCAGCCTCTATCTCATCAAGGAAAGCAAACGGGCTAGGTTTATACATAAATATAGCTATTACAAAGGCTATTGCGACCATTGATTTTTCTCCACCAGAAAGTAAAGACAGAGGTAGTCTTTTTTTGTTTTTATGTTTTACAGATATATCTATTCCGCATTCATCAAAATTTTCCGGATTGATTAATTCCAATTTTCCATCTGAATTATTCAATGTATCGGCGCACATCACACCAAAATTAGCATTTATTTCATCATATGCTTTATAAAATTTTTCATGTATGTTTCCATCTATTTCACTGAGAAGCTCCATTACTTGAGATTTTCCCTTTACTAAATCATCTCTTTGGTTTTTCAAGTTTGTAAGTCTTTCTTGCAGCTCTTTAAATTCTTCGATAGCTAAAACGTTTACATCTCCAAATCCATTTACTTTTATATTCAATTTTTTGAATTCATCTTTTTCTTCTGCCAAATTATCTAGAGTTATTAATTTCCCCTCTATATTTTCTAATGGTTTCAAGTTTTCATCCAAATTGAAAATATCATCATTCAATTTTTCTATGTTTTCATTTACTCTAGTCAATACATGTTCTTTATCCTGAAGCTTCTCTTGTAAATGTAATCTATTATCATTGAGTTTTTCATATTCTTCATTTAAATTTCTTAGAATTCCTTGTTTCTCAGAAACTCCTTCATTTTCTCTTTCATATTTTTCTTCTAGTTCTTTGATTTCATTGGTTAATGTAATTATAATATTTTGATATTCTTCGATTGATTTCTCATTAAAATCAATATCCTTATCTTCTATTTCCGCCTCTATTTTTAATTCAAATATCTCTTTTTTAAAATTTTCAATACTTATTTTTGCTTCGTTATATCTATCTGTTAAGTTTTGATAACGTATATCCATAGTTGAACTTTCTGCAATTTTTTCCTCTAATTTTTTCTTAATTTTTGTAAGTTTTATATCCTCATCTTGTAATTCGGCTCTCAAAGTAACTATTGTATCTTCCAGTGCTTCCCATTCATTTTTGTTCTTATCAATCCTAGTTTCATATTCCTTTATTATTCTCTCTTCATTTGCTATCTCTGCCTTAAACTTATCTCCGTCTCTTTCTAATTCGCCCAAATTTATTTTTAATTGGTTATATTCTTCTACACATAATTTTAAATTGTCTTCTTCTCTCTTTATTGATTTTCCGATTTGCTCACTTTGATCTTCCAACTCATCAATTTCTTTTCCCAATATATCCACAGTTTGTTTATTTGCATTTATATTTTTTTCCTGTCTGACCACGCTTTCAGTCAATTCTCTTATTTCTCTTTTCCTGCTCAATATGTGACTTACTCCGCCTCTACCTAGGTCTCCACCTGTGATTCTTCCTCTGGCACTCAATAATTCTCCAGATAAAGTGACGACACTACCTAAAAAAAGGTTATTTTTTACTACATCTAACCCTACTTCCATATTTTCTACTACGAGCATATTTCCCAGTACAAATTCCGATATTTTTTCATATTTTGGGTCACAAGTAACTAGCGTAGCAGCAATTCCTATTACACCTTTTAGATTTAGTCTTATATCTTTTTTAGTTCCGACTTTAATCGTATCCAATGCCAAAAACGAAGCTCTTCCTGCTTTTCTTATTTTTAGCATCTCTATACATTCTTTTGCTACCTCGCTGGTAGAAACTATGATATCCTGCAAATTTCCACCGGCTCCGGCTTGTATTGCTTTTTCATATTTTTCAGGGATATATACCAAATCAACAAAAGCTCCATCTATATTCGCTATATCACTATTTAAGACTTCTTTTGCACCTTTGTTATATCCTTCATTATTTTCTTCATCTGAGATTAACGTTTTCAACTTGTTGCTATCTATATTATAATTTCTTGATTCACTTTCTATCAATCTATTAATTTCACTATGCTTTTTACTTTTTTCACTTGATTCATTTGCTAATAATTCTTCTTTTATTTTTCTTTCCGTTATAATTTTTTCTTTGACGTCTATTTCTGATTTTTTTCCTATAAAATTGGCATTAACCGTTCTTATTTTTACTTCCCAATCGTCCAATTCTTTTTTTATGTTTTTTATTGCTTCTTTTGAGTCATTTTTCCTTCTGGTAGAAGTTTCTACCTCATAATCTCTTTTATTTTTTTCTAATTCATGACTTGCTATTTTATCATTCTTTGTATCATAAAAAGCTTGCAGTTCATTTACTTCTTTTCTTGCATTTTCCAATTCCCCGAATTTAACTGATTTTTCATTTTCAATTTCTTTTATATTTTTCTCATATTCATCTTTGTCTAATTCTTTATCCTTTAAATTTTGTTCTCTTTCTTCTATTTTTCTATTTATACCTTCGATACGTGTTTTTTTCATTCCAATAGTATTTTTAGAACTATTTATTTTTTCTTCATTTATGCCTTTTTTTGTTTTTTTATCTCCTACAGCATTTAATAAGTCTCTATTTTGTTCATTTATACTCTCTATTTCTTTGACGACTTCATCTTTTTCGACCTTTATTTCTTCCTGTCTCTCTTTTGTTCTTTCTAATTCTACACTGACTTCGCCCAAAACTTTTTCTGTATCAATTTTTTTTGCATTTTCATCCAAAAGTAAAGTTGATTTTTTATCTTTTTCTACAGTATAGATTCCTTTTGCATATCTATCTCTCTCATCTCGTAATTCTACGAATTTTACTGCTTGATTGGCTTGTTTTTCCAATCTATTTCTATTTTCTTGGACTTCTTTTGTTATTAATTCGATTTTTTCTAAATTAACTTCAAAATTAGCTATTTTTTTTAAGGCATCTGCTTTATTAATCTGGAATTTTTTTATTCCTGCTGCTTCTTCGATTATTGCCTTTATATCTTTAGGTAATGAATTTATTATTCTATCTACTTTTCCTTGTCCTATTACAGAATAAGCTGTTTTCCCAACACCTGTATCCAAAAAAATATTTCCTATGTCTTTGAGCCTAGCTTTACTATCATTTATGAAATATTCACTCTCTATTACATCCCTTCTTATAGTGAGTTTTCTTGTGATTTTTAATGAATCTCCGTCATAGGGAAAATATCTATCTGCATTATCCATAGTCAGAGATACTTCTGCATAATTAAGGTTTCTTATTTCTTTTCCGCCTGCAAATATCAAGTCAGCATTTTCCTTCGCTCTTATGTTTTTATACGATTGCTCTCCGAGTACCCAGAGCACAGCGTCCAATATATTAGATTTGCCACTTCCATTAGGACCAATAATTGAGGTAATTCCCTTGCTGAATTCAATATAAACCCTTTCTCCAAAAGATTTAAATCCGTGTATTTCAATGGCCTTTAGATACATAATATCACCCTTCATCTAATATGCATATAATAAAACCGAGGGCTATTTTTTATTATTATCTAGCTCTCAGTAACATTGTTGTTCCTAAAATTTTATAGCTACATTATACTATTTTTTTTCCTATTTTAAAAGAAAAATATTTAAAATTTATTATAATATTATTATAAAATCTATTCTTTTTTTTGCATTATATTTATAAAATATTTATATATGTTAAACATATAATTTTAGTATATGTTGTAAATCAAAGAATTCTTTTTCCAAAAAATACTTGAATTATTGGCATTTAGTGGTATAATTTTAATATGTCTATAAAAAAAATTAAAATTATAAGGAGTTCAAGAATGGAAAAATTAAAATTAAAAGATTTTTTGAATTACAAATTTTTATCAAATATTGAATTTGCACCTAATGGTGAACATGCCGCATTCGTAGTACATGAAAGTGATTATGATGAAAATACATATAATTCAAACATTTGGATATTAAATAGAAAAAATAAAAATATTTCAAAATTAACAAACTTAAATGAAGAAAAATCATTCGTTTGGTTAGACTCTGATACGATCCTATTCAAAGGGACTAGAGATAAAAAAATCCAAAAAAAGATAGAAGATGGTGAAACATGGTCTTCTTTTTATGCAATAAACATAAATGGTGGAGAAGCACAAAAATATATGGATATTCCTCTTACTGTATTTTCTTTAAAAGTAATTGATAAAGATAATTTTATAATATTTGCAGAATATGATAATTATGGATTGGATGTAAATTCTTTGAATGGACTAGAGAGAATAGACGCAGTTGCTAAAATAAAAGAAAATAAAGATTATGAAGTATTAGATGAAATCCCGTTTTGGAGCAATGGAGAAGGTTTTACAAATAAAAAAAGAAAGAGAATTTATATATATAACAAAAACAAAAATTCATTAAATGCCGTAACCGGTGAATACACTCATGTGGAATATGTGGCCTTTGATAATAGTAAGATTCTATATGTCGGAAATGAATTCGAAGAAAAATTGGAACAAACTAGCGGTATTTTTCAATATGATATAAAAACTAAAAAAACAGCTATATTATTGGATGATAAAGAATATATGGTTCATTTTGCTGAATACTTGGATGATAGTGTCATTTGCGGCCTATCTGAGGGTAAAAATCACGGCTTAAATGAGAATCCAAAATTTTATACAATTAAAAATAAAAAATTGTCTCTTTTCAAAGACCATGATACAAGTATGAGTAACAGCGTAGGCTCAGATTGTAAATATGGAGCAGGTAAATCGTTCCAAGTATCCGACGGGAAACTATATTTCCCTACTACATTAAACAAAAGTTCTTTCATAAATTCTATAGATGCAAATGGTGCTGAGACCGTATATAGTGCCGATAATGGCTCTGTTGATTCATATGCTGTATACAAAAACGAGATTTTTTTCATCGGTCTTCGAGGTGAAAAATTACAAGAATTATATTATTTAAAAAATGGAAAAGAAAAGCAAATATCATTTTTTAATGAAGATATTTCTAAAAATAAAATTTTATCAAAACCTAAAAAGCTTAATTTTATAAATGATGATATAGAAATAAGTGGATGGGTTCTTGAACCGGTTGATTTTGACCCTAAGAAAAAATATCCCGGAATTTTAGATATTCATGGTGGTCCAAAAACTGCCTATGGAGAAATATTCTTTCATGAAATGCAAGTTTGGGCAAACATGGGATATTTTGTATTTTTCTGCAATCCTCGAGGTGGAGACGGAAGAGGCGACGAATTCTCAGATATCCGTGGAAAATACGGCACAATTGATTATGATGATCTGATGAAATTTACTGATGTCGTATTAGAAAAATATCCGGAGATTGACAGTGAAAAACTTGGAGTTACAGGCGGTTCTTATGGGGGATATATGACTAACTGGATAATTGGTCATACCGATAGATTTAAATGTGCTGCATCCCAAAGAAGTATAGCTAACTGGATATCAAAATTTGGCACTACAGATATCGGATACTACTTTAATGCAGATCAAAATCAATCCACTCCATGGAGAGACCATGATAAATTGTGGTGGCATTCTCCAATGAAATATGCGGATAAAGTAAAGACACCTACTTTATTTATTCATTCTGAACAAGATTATAGATGCTGGCTATCTGAGGGTATCCAAATGTTCACATCTCTTCGTTATCATGGGGTAGATGCGAGACTTTGTTTATTCAAAGGGGAAAATCATGAACTTTCAAGAAGCGGAAAGCCTAAACACAGAGTCAGAAGACTGGAAGAAATAACAAATTGGTTTGAAAAATATTTAAAAAAATAATTAAAAATAAATACAAATAAATACAATATAAATAATAACAAAAATATCACTGGTAGATTAATCTACCAGTGATATTTTTATTTGATAATATATACAAGCATCCATATTACCCCAAATAAGCCCAATCCTTCGCTATCATTTTCCCGTTGCAAAAAACCATACGTTCTTTGGGATATGTCACTATACTTTCCGATATATTGCGAGCCTTGACCAGTACAAAGGTCGCAGGATTTCCGGTATAAGGTCCATATTTTTCTATGTTGAATAATTTTGCTGCATTTTCTGTACAAAGCTTCATTGTAAATTCCAAATCTTTATCTTTTCTAAAATAATTTTTCATTGCGATAAATTGAATTCGCTCCAGAATATCTCCCGACCCATAAGGACTCCACATATCCCGGATGTCATCATTACCACCGCAAATATTGATCCCTGCATCACTGACTTCCCTTATTCGTGGTACAGATGTAGTATTTGGCTGTCCACATGTGATTATGGTGATACCTGCATGTGCTAGCCCCTCCAACAGTGGTACTACCAATTCCTTTTTCTGCGAGCCAAGACAAAAAGCATGACTTATGCTGACTTTTCCCTGCATTCCTGAGGCCAATGTATGCTCTATAATGAGCCCCATAGTAAAAGCTCCCAATTCCTCCGCTTCGTGCAAGTGAATATCAATAGGGCGATTATATTTTTCTGCCAATTGAAATATAGCATGTACACTTCCCTTAGGGTCTCTGTCTATTTCTGCTGGATCTATTCCACCTACGATATCCGCTCCCATTTCTAGTGCTTTTTCCATGAGTTCATATGTTCCCGGGCGAATGAGCAACCCACTTTGTGGGAATGCAGCCAATTCCAGATGGAATATATCTTTATACTTTTCTTTGGCCTGTAGAACTCCTTCCAGACCCTTGAGACCGTTATCTGTATCTATATCTACATGGCTCCTCATATATAAGGTTCCTTTACTGATAGATAATTCCATAAGACGTGAAGCCTGGCGGAATGTGTCAATGCCAAAAGAAGTCCTATTTTTTCTTTCATTTTCAATTCTATCAATACGATTTGAACCGAGGTCATTGTAAAACCAATCCATACCGAGAACTGTCTTGTCCAGATGGGCATGTGTATCGAAAAAAGCCGGCAGCAGCAGATAGCCTGATGCATCCAAAATTTCTTCTTTCGGAGGGAATTCTATTAAATTCTCGCTGATACTTGCGATTTTGCCATTTCGTATATGTATATTGATATTAGTCCCTTTTGCTGTGGTGATGTTTTGTAATATCATGATACCTCCTGATGTGATGATTTTTATATATAATTCCATATTACAACAAAGTTGTAGATAGTCAAGTTTATTTTTTCTTGACAAACTTTCTTTAGAGTTATATTCTTTATATATGGGATAAAATTCTACTAATAAAAATTTGAATTTTGAGAGGTCATTATGCAGACAGATACAGATTTTCAGACTGATAATCAAGATGAACAATCCAAAAAAACTATTAAAATGACAACAAAACCCGTCGGAAAGCTTATTATTTCCTTGGCAATACCCTCTGTGTTGATTATGCTTATCACAGCATTGTACAATACGGCTGATACCTTCTTTGTGAGTTTCCTTGGTACAAACGAAATAGCCGCTGTTGGTGTGGCATTTCCCCTTATGAATGTAATACAGGCTATGGGGTTTTTCTTTGGACATGGTAGCGGTAATTATATAGCTCGTGAATTGGGCGCCCAGCACTATGAAAAAGCTTCAGGAATGGCTGCCACGGGATTTTTCTCTGCCTTTATAGCAGGTTCTACTTTATGCATATTTGGAAATTTGTTTATAGATAAACTGGCACTCCTTTTGGGTGCTTCGGATAATATACTTCCATATACGGTATCATACTTACGATTTATTTTGATCGGAGCACCTTTTATGATATGCTCTCTTATGCAGAACAATCTTCTTCGTTATCAGGGTAGCTCTATGGATGGAGTGATGGGTATGGTTGGCGGTGCAATAATTAATATGGGGCTTGATCCGTTGTTTATTCTGGTATTTAATATGGGTACAGGTGGAGCGGCTCTTGCTACCATGATTAGCCAGTTTATTAGCTTCTGCCTTTTATATCACGCATCTACAAAAAACGATAATGTACGTATTCAGTATAAAAATTTCTCTCCAAATTTTGCCAATTATAAGGAAATGGTACGTGGAGGGTTCCCTTCTCTTGCGAGACAATCCATTGCCAGTGTGGCCGGAATAAGCTTGAATCATATCGCCGGAAGTTTTGGTGATATTGCAATAGCTGCAAATACAATTGTGCAACGTGTATTCATGATAGCGGCATCTCTCATCGGAGGTATCGGGCAAGGATTTCAGCCGGTATGTGGTTTCAACTATGGAGCCAAGAAATATGATAGGGTCAAGCAGGGATTTATATTTAGCCTGATATTTATGACTATTCCTCTTATACCTTTCAGTATTTTAGGATATGTCTTCGCACCAAAGATAATAGGAATATTTCGTTCAGATAATGCTGAACTCTTAAGAATAGGTACCCTAGCTTTTAGGTATCAGAGTTTCAGTGTGCCGTTAACCGGTTGGATAATGCTAAATAGTATGATGACCCAGTCCATGGGGAAAGCGACTAAGGCCAGTATTTTGGCCGTCGCCAGACAGGGGTTATTTTTATTGCCTTTTTTATTTATTCTTACTCCATTATGGGGAATTAAGGGACTTTTCATGAGTCAGCCGGTATCTGATGTGTGTACTTTTATATTGGCTATACCGATTTCATTGAGTGTTTTTCGTGATCTAAAGGCTGATAAATTGGCTTTATTGGATTCGATTGATTGATTTTTTGTTTTGGGATGAATTTATCCACGCAATAGGGCGTGGTATATTTATATTAACTAAGGGCGCAATCATGCGCCCTTGATGAATTATTTCAAATCCTTTAAATTAATCAATTTCTATCAATTCATACTCCAAATTACCCAGTCCAATTTCTGCAGCACGATTTACAGTTAGGATTCCATTTCTAGACTCGATACGTTCTACGAGATCTTTTCTATCGGGAGCTGCATATACCAAATCCACGCAGGCTTTATCCAATGCTACTGGGTCTAGGGATGCCAAAATACCTATGTCAGCCATAGTAGGAGCCGCAGGGCTTCCGTCACAATCACAATCCACTGATAGATGGTTCATTACATTAACGTATACAAATTTATCCTTGCCAGCAGCATCTACTATTGCCTTTGCGGCCTCAGCCATGGATTCTAGGAAACTGTCATGGTCTCCCCCACTCCATGATGTATAACTTTCCCCCGATGTATGGATGTTTAGCTTTCCTGAGCGGGAAGCATACCCTATAGACATATTCTTTAGAGCACCACCAAATCCACCCATAGCATGTCCCTTGAAATGTGAAAGGACAACATGAAAGTCGTATTCAGGAAAATGAGCTCCCACACGATCTATTTTCAAATGTTTACCATTTATTACCGGTAAATCAATTTCTTTTTTCTCATCCATAATTACAACAGGGGCTATAGCAGTAAAGCCGTGGTCTTTAGCCACTTGATAATGCATAGCTGTAGCGGCACGTCCTCCACCATAGGCGGTATTGCATTCGACAATGGTACCGTTCACACTTTGGACTATATCCTTTATGAGCGATGGAGCAAGGTAATGAGTATTACCGGGCTCACCTGTACTTATTTTTACAGCTACCTTGTTTGTTGATGCAGGCTTCCTGCCGAGAGCATTATAAACGGACATCAAGCCTTCAGAGCTTATATTTTTAGTCATATAGACTTTAGGTTTTTCGTTTTTGTTGGATAATGTTTGTGAATTTGTCGTATTTTTATCTGAATTTTTCTTTACAGGTTGAGCTGCATTTGTAGTTACCTTGAAAATACTGGTAATGATGATAAATTCAGTTATTATAAAAAATACACTTTTAAAAATGCTAAATATTTTTTCCATAAATAATCCTCCCTGTTCAATAAACAATCAATGGTAAATGTTGAAAATTTTATTTTGTCGTTTATATAAAAAATATTATGCTGTGAATACGGCAATGTATATAAATTAGGCACAACATCCTAATAACATTATACTCTTTTTTATTAAAAAGTAAAATTTTTTCATTTTTGATGTTTATTGTATAGGCTTTCGCATAATTGCAAGAGCGCTTGTTTCCATTTTCATAAACTAAAAAAATACCCCTAGCAGAAAACTCCACTAGAGATATCCTAATCTCCTCTCAACACCTTTTAACAATAACAAACACTACAACTCATCCACAACCTTCTGTATAGCCCTAAGTGCATCCTCAGGCAATCTATCATACCCATCCTTAAATACATCCATAGACTTAACAAATTCCAAACGATCCCTCATTCTTGCTTTAAGCTCTGAAAGATATTTTTCATCTTTCATATCAGGTATAAATCCCGCCCATTCAAAAATTTCTATATCAGAAAATGGTCCCCATTTTTTGAATTCTGCTCTTCCTTCAACAATAGTTTCCAATATACTCAGAGTATCCTTAGGTGTTACTTTTTTACCCATAAAATCTCCGGTATTTATTATGTAGCAATCTACATTTTTTTGTTCAACCAATTTTTTAAATTTTTCAAAATCATTAGCTAATGGGTAAGTTCTAAATGGGTTCGCATACGGAACTACAACTAATGCATTAGGGTCTACTCCCTCTGCGAGTCTTTCAGCAGAAGATCTCTTAGTCGCAAGAGTCGCCCCCATAACAGAGGCTAATGATGCTCCACTTAATTTGATGATTGGCGGAATAGTTGGATCTTTCATAATCCAAAATATAGAATTAACAGGAGAATCTATCCTATCCACCCTATTTGGTGACCATAATTTCGACTTAATAGCACGACCATTGCCATTCCTTATATCTTCTGTAACAAGTTGAATTTTTCCATCAATATCCAAAGTAGCAGAACAATTCTGTGCTGTAAGCAAATATTTGTTGTCCGGACTTCCCACAGGATAATCGGCTGTTTTATCAAAATATGTAGGTTCTATCGCAATAGATGCGCATGTATCAGTGTTTATAATAAACGCATCATCATGAAGCACTGTCACTCCATACTTGTTGCCATGTTTCGCATGAGTAAGCGTCGATTTACCTGACCCTGACAGCCCAAAAACAGAAGCAACGTATTTTTTACCATCAGATAACGTATATTCTTTTTGTCCTCCATGACATGACGCAAATCCATTCCTATTTGCAATAGCCCAAGCCATCGTAAGAGTCCCTTTTTTGAGTTCTCCAAAATATTTCATACCCAAAATCGCTGCGCAATTTTGATCAGTATTAAAATAACATATACAGTTAGGGTCATAGTTCGGATTTGTTGTCCCTCTCCATTGAGGACTTGCGAAAAGATAAATATCCGGTTCGGTTCCATTTCCTATTGGTTTGGATTTCTTATACATTCTTACATATTCATCAGACATGTATTGAAAATTGAGCATCCATGAATAGAGCAAATTCTCTTCTCCCTCAGGAATTAAAAGGTGGGCTTTGACCATGAATTCCGGATCAAGTCCACAAAATACCTCAGCATGATATAAAACTCCCCATCTTGTGTCATAAATAGCATCCATTACTATTTTATCCAGCTCTTCGCAGTTTACATTTGGTTCTCCCGCTATTCTTCTTGCTGCCGCATACCTACCGGTAATAGAACCATCATTAAATAGAAGCACCTTAGTATCTGCTTCTAGTCCGAATTCTTCACCTCTGTATACTGGCATATCTGTTACAATAACTCCAGGTGAATTTTTTGCCAAATTATAAGCTTCTTTTAATGTATTGACTTTTATTACATTATTTCCATAAAATGGTGCCTCTATTATTGCACGAGTTCTATAAAAACCAGGTTTACCTGTTCCAATCTCATTTAATGAATAATTAGCTTTTGTCGACATAAAATTATACCTCCTTTAATTTCGACCTTATTATAATACATTATCCCATTTATAATACAGAAAGTCAATATTAACTAGAATGTTTTTGTTGAATATTTTACAATTTTCCGAAATTAAATGTTCTTATGTATATACATAATAATAAACAAATTTTCTAAAATATTGCTATAATTTATTTAATTTTAATGATAAAATAATGATATAGAAATTATATCATTAGAATTTTTTTATATAAAATTATTGCGGGAGTTGTAATAGCATGGATAATAAAGAAACCTTAACGCCGGAAAGTACATACGAAATAGAATTATATGAAGTCTTAGAAGATGGTAGCGACTATATATATTATTATGAAAACTTTTTAAAGTATAAATATGCTCAACCGGCATTTGATAATTTAAAAATAGTAATTGAAGAAGGGCTTTATGGTAAAAAAAATCTAACATTAATTTTTCGAAATATGAACAAAGAAATAGAAGACCCAGTTAATTGTACAGTAAATTTTATAGATTCTAAAATATGCTGATAGAATTTCCTACGTAGGCGCATGATTGCGCCCTCATAAAATTATAAATAACCATTTAATTTTTATTATTTTAATTTTTAATACCCCCAAAGGAGGCTTTGCACATGAATAAATTACAAATTTTCTACGATTACAGTTGCCCATTCTGTAAAAAAGGTTACGAATCTTTTTTGAGAGTCATAACTCCATTTATAAAAGATATAGATATAGAGTGGATCCCTGTGGAATCCCATCCACGCCCAGAAAACGTCCATCCACATACTGACCTATGTATTCAGGCGTTTTATATCATATGTGAATTAAATGGTGATATACCTGCCTTTCACCATGCTATGTACGATGCCCTTGTGATTGAGAAAAGAGATGTAGAAAAATCAGATGTCCTTGCAGACATTGTCAAAAATATTGTAGACCCTGTAAAATTTATCGAGATTCTGGAAAGTAACAAATACGCAGATAAAGTAAATCAAAATAATGATTTTGCATACGAAAAAAGTGGTGTTTGGGTAGTTCCGGCATTTCGTATGAACAATCAAAAATTAGACGCAATCGGAGGTATCGGAGTAACCGATTTACAAATATCTGATTTTTTGAAGCTTAGTATTAATTGACATCAATCGAATCTATTTCTGACAGCTTGAATAATGCTATAGTTATCGGGAGCATTTTTTCTTGCTTAGGAACAATCAAAGTATACATTATTATATTTTCTTCGAAATTCTTTTTGCTTTCTTTTATTTTTAAAGAAAAATCTTCAAAGACTTTATATGTATCAATCATGACTTTAGCATCATAAATTGGAGCATTGTATTTTATTGAAACCTTAGAAATTATTCTATTTTCGATAAACCTGGTTTCTACTCCCTTTAATACGACCAAAGTTACAAGCACAGCCAAAGCTGCTATGATAGACAGTTGATAAAATCCCCACCCTATTCCGAGCCCTATACATCCGGTAGCCCAGATAGATGCTGCCGTAGTCAGGCCTCTTATAGAGCCCTTGTCACTCATTATTGTTCCGGCACCCAGAAAGCCTATTCCGCTTATTACCTGTGCACCTATACGTCCTATATCACTTCTTATTAAGTCCGCAAGATGCGGACTCTTAGTAGCCAAATCAAAGACATTTATTCTAAGTTGATCTTGTATTATAGACACAACGGTAGCCCCCAAACAAACAATAATATGGGTTCTAAAGCCGGCCGGTCTATTTTTATAACCTCGTTCATACCCTATCATTCCACCAACTAATATTGCGATTCCAATTCTCGACATCATATCAAGTATTGTTATTTTCTCTACAAATCCACTCATATTATTTCTCCATTTTATTTTTTATATTTATCACTCATTCTACATATCTCTACAAGCTACTATGTTTGCTCCGGTATCAAAAACATTTGCAATTATTATTTGCCCTGACCTCACCGGAGAATTTAATTTTATATTTTCCAATAATTTTATACATTTAAAATTTAAATCTTTAGAAATAGCTATACTTGTCTTTACTGGTAATCTCTTATGAATTCCTGATTCTATTCTTACTGTAGATGTAATAACTCTCATAGGGTTTGTGATTTCTTCTTTTCCGTATTTTTCGCCCCTTTCACATGTATTCCCTGTTACTTCCAGATTATCCATATCTATCGTCAAATGACAGCCCATAGGGCAAACTATGCAAATCATTTCTTTTTTTGTTATTTTTTTATTAATAATTTCTTTATCCATCATATACCATCTCCTACCAATTCCACTACCAACTCATTTTCTATTCTATTTTCTAAAAGCTTTTTAGGAATTATTATTTTTTCCATTTCTCCAGGCGCTAAATGTGGTTTCTTTATAGATACAATTATATCATTTCCACTTTTTACATTTAATTTCATGTTTTTATAAATATTCCTAACCCGCATAAATATCTCGATATTATTATCAATATTTTCAATTCTAAATTTTTGAGGGACAGTATACGTAATTCCAAA
Source organism: Fusobacteriaceae bacterium (assembly GCA_031289425.1). Classification (GTDB taxonomy): domain Bacteria; phylum Fusobacteriota; class Fusobacteriia; order Fusobacteriales; family Fusobacteriaceae; genus JAISST01. The sequence goes on along the minus strand of JAITPM010000064.1, from coordinate 21,936 downwards.
TCCATTTTTTAATTGCGTATATTCTCCTGTTTTTATTGTTTGGTTGATATATTTTGCAGCTGCTCTGCCAGCCTTTCTCGCTTCTGCACTCACAAAATCCACCAAATCATGTACATGTACTACATTTCCACATGCAAAAATCCCTTCTATACTCGTTTCCATCAGTTCATTGACGATTGGCCCTGATGTCCTTGGATCTATAGAAATACCGGTTTTTCGTGAGATATCATTTTCCGGTATGAGCCCTACAGAGAGCAGTAACGTATCTACTTCATACTCCGTTTCTGTCCCACTGATAGGATTCCTATTTTCATCCACCTTAGCGATTACAACTTTTTTTAACCGTTCATCTCCTTTTATATCGATCACCGTATGGCTCAAGTATAACGGAATATTATAATCGTTTAGACATTGAGCGATATTCCTTGCTAATCCTCCGGAAAATGGCATAAGCTCCACCACCGCCTTGACTTCTGCACCTTCTAAGGTCAACCTTCTTGCCATAATGAGCCCAATATCTCCGGAACCAAGTATTAATATCTTTTTTCCTACCATGTATCCTTCCATATTTATATATCTTTGGGCAGTCCCCGCAGTAAAGATTCCCGCTGGTCTTTCTCCCGGTATGGCTATAGCTCCTCTTGTCCTTTCACGACAACCCATAGCAAGAATAATGGCTTTGGCCTCTATCTCCATATAGCCTTTTCTGATATTCACAGCATGTATTTTTTTGTCATCCCCTATATCCAATACCATAGTATCCAGGAAAAATTCTATATTTAATTGATATATTTTTTTTATAAATCTTTCTGCATATTCAGGTCCTGTCAATTCCTCTTTAAATTCATGCAGTCCGAACCCATTATGTATGCACTGTTGTAAAATTCCCCCCAATTCCTTGTCTCTTTCTATTATCAGAATATTTTCTACACCGTTTTTCCTAGCTTCCAATGCAGCAGCAAGCCCTCCGGGACCGCCTCCAATTACAACTAAATCATATTTCATTCCAACTCCCCCTATTTAGTTTCCTTAGTAAGTACATACGATCCTTTCTTATCCAAGACAATTTCATTCAATTTTTTACCAAGTTCCCTAGCTAATATTTCTTGTACTCGGGGGCCGCAAAATCCACCTTGACATCTTCCGGAACCGGGTCTGCATCTTTTTTTTACTCCATCAACAGTTTTAGCACCGACTTTTCTTCTGATGACATCAATAATTTCCCCTTCGGTTATATTCTCGCATCTGCAAATTATTCTGCCGTACTTACCATCTTTTTTTATTATTTTTTCTTTTTCTTCCGGAGATAAATCCATAAAATGTATCTGTGGTCTATTTTTAATGAGTTTATCCTTTCTGTCTATATTTCCCAATTTTTCTACTATCATATTAGCCATATGAATTCCTATTGCCGGAGCTGAAGATAATCCGGGTGATTTCATACCGGCCATATTGAAAAACCCTGGAACATCTTCCGCTTCACCTACGATAAAGTCCCCATTGGTCGACTCTGCACGTATACCAGCAAAATTTTTTATGTTATCCCTAAAATTTATATTTTCAATACTTTTTACAGATTCTCTCTTTAGTTCTTCCAGACCATATGGGGTATTTCCTGTATAATCTTTATTTATGACGTCCAGCGCAGTAGGCCCCACCATTATATTTCCATGTATAGTCCGTGCGATTAATATTCCTTTCCCAAATTTTGATGGGCATTGGAAAATAACCGATTTTGTCAGATTTCCTTGTATCTTATCCAATATAAAATATTCACCAACTCTAGGTATTATTTGTATTTTATTTTCACTTATCATATTATTGATTTCATCGGAATAAACCCCGGCCGCATTGACTACTATCTTGGTCTCCAATTCTCTTCCGTCTTCCAATTTTATCCTGAATCCTTTTCTATTAGCATAGGTTATTTTTTCTATTTGGACTACTTTTGCATTTATAATTATATTTGCATCATTTTCGACTGCATTTTCCAACAATTTTATACAAGTAAACCAAGGATCGACTATCCCTGTAGTCCCTGCATAGAGTGCTCGTGTGATTTTTGGGCTCACATTGGGTTCTTTTTTCAATACTTCTTCTCTATTTAGGATTTCTAATTGTGGTACTTTATTTTTTATGCCTCTTTCATATAATATTTTCAGATGTTTTTCATCTTCTTCGGAAAAAGCCAGAACGTATGACCCTGTCCTTTTGAAGGGAGCATCAATTTCTTTACAAAGATTTTCATACAGTGCAGTTCCCATCACATTATATTTGGCCATAAGAGTCCCTTCGTAGGCATCATATCCCGCATGAATGATAGCAGAATTGGCCTTGGTCGTTCCATTCGCCACATCATTTTCCTTGTCTAATACCACTATATTCATCCTATATTTGGCCAATTGATAAGCTACTGATGCCCCCATAATACCGGCACCTATTACTACTACATCTATCATTTTTTCCCCCTTGTAAATATAAAAAAGTCAAATAAAAATCCGGAAAAAATTTTTTCCACGTTTTATTTGACCCTCGATATCACTTGTCAATATTTTTTTATATACTACAATTCATCTATTATATTTTTTACAGAATCGAATACATATCTTGGTACAAATTCTGTTTTATCCAACATATCTCTATCAGTTTCTCCACTCATTACAAGTATAGAATCAATACCGTTTTCTGTCCCGGTTCTAATGTCAGTATACAATCTATCTCCGACTATGACCAAATCTTCCTTATTGAGCTTATATTTTTCTAATACCGCATCCACTATATACCTATTGGGTTTTCCTATCACTACCGGTTCTCTTCCTGTAGATGCTTTTATAAGCGCCATCATGGCACCTATATCCGGCATAAATTTTCCCCCATCCAATGGGCAATTAAAATCTGGATGCGTAGCAACATAATTTATTCCTTCTGATAGATATTCACAAGCAATCCATAATTTCTCATAAGTTAATGTGGTATCAAATCCCAATATTACAAAATCTATCTCTTGATTTCTTTCTTTTATCAGAATAAATCCTGCCTGTCGAAATTCATCTTCCAACGCCGGTGTTCCCAACAAAAATATCTTTGCACCTTTTTTTATCCCATTCAAATATATGGTCGTAGCCTCACCTGATGTAAAAATATTATCAATATCAGTAACAATCCCCATCTTTCCCAATTTTTCCAAATATGAGCTTCTATTTTTTGAAGAATTGTTGGTTAAAAATATATATCTTATGTTTTTTTTAGTGAGTTCTTCTAAAAATTTATCAGCACCATCTATGAGCTTATCTCCTAAGTAAATTGTGCCGTCCATATCCAAAAGAAAACATTTTTTATTAACTAATTTTCCCATTCTAAACGCCTCTTTTTACGAGTACTGTATAGTTAGGGGAATTAGATGTAGGTTTTTTTATTATAGATGAACTCGCTTTTTCTCGTATCTTTGCCTTGTCACTTATTGTCTTATATCCGAGTACTTTTGGTAAAATTAATGCTACATTTTCAGAATAAGTAACAATAAATAAAACTATCAAAAGTGCCGCTATAAACGGCCAGATCTCCCGCACAAAATCCTGGAATTTCACCCCGACTATCGTGCATACCGTAAACATCATCGAACCAAATGGAGGTGTAAGTCCGCCTATCATTATATTTACTATGAGTATTACGCCAAAATGTAATGGATCTACTCCTCTCGATACTACAGCAGGTACCAATAAAGGCGCCAATATTACCAGAGCAGCTCCTCCTTCTATAAACATTCCTATAAATAATAAGAGTATATTTATTATCATAAGAAGTACTATTTTATTATCAGTAAATCCCATAAGGGCACTTGTTATCTTTTGTGGTATTTTTTCAGAAGTCATATAGTAACCGAATACTTTTGCACTGGCTATAATCAGCATTACAGATCCTGTGCTTGTGACTGTTTCTTTTATTATAAGAGGTATATGAAACAATCTTAGATTTCTATAAGCAGCGAGTCCCACTATCACCGAAAATAGTACCGCTACTCCTCCTGCTTCCGTAGGGGTGCATAGTCCACTTCTCATTCCCAATATAATACCAAATGGAATCAAAAGTGCAAATATTGATCTTACACCCTGTCTCAATATTTCCATTGGTCTTGCCATTCTATCTCTGCTTGGCTTATATCCTCTTCTTACAGATATTATATATACCGTTATCATAAGTGCAATCGTCATCAGTATTCCCGGTGTATACCCAGCGAGAAACATCTCCCCTACAGGTACATTGGCAATCAACGCATATATGATAAGATTGTTTCCAGGTGGTATTACAGGGCTTACAGCAGATGAAGCAGCCGTAACGGCAGCGGAAAAATCAGGTGAAAAACCTTTCTTTATCATTTCAGGAACCAATATTTTAGATTCCATAGCAGCATCAGCATTGGCAGAACCTGTGATTCCACCCATCATAGCACTGAGGAGACAATTAACTTGAGCCAATCCGCCTTTCATATGACCTGCCAATACTTCGGCCATATCCATTAGATGGTTACTTATTCCTGAATAATTCATTACAGAACCCAGCATTATGAAAAATGGTACTGCCAAATATGGAAAAGATTCCACCGCAGTGATAAATTGTTGTATTACCATATTCATTGGTATTGCAGTACTCACAAATATAAAATAATATAATGATGCGCCTATTAATGATAATCCAATAGGGACGTTTAAAAAAAACAAGACAAACAGTAATAACATTGGTACCATAGCATTACTCATTCTTTTCCCTCCCTATCTCAATATTTTCAGATTCATATTGTTCTTTTCCTATTAATATGTTCACACTTTTTATTAAAAATAATATTGAATACATTGCCATCAAACAAAAAGATATTACTATTGATGCATTTATATAATCATAGGAAACTTCTAAAGCTGATGTTATTTTTTTAGATTTCAGTATGTAGCTCAGACTTAAGTAAAACATTGCACTTGTTATTATAAATACCAAAATAGAATTCAGTAATTCTACAAGTGCTCTAAATTTACCTTTTGTCAACTGTATCAATATATCTACTCCCATCAATCCTTTTTGCCTAAACGCTCCTGCAGCTCCCAGAAAAATAGTCCATGCAAAGCACCCCACTGCCACTTCTGTCGACCAGACATAAGTAAAATGCAAGCAATATCTGGTAAATACAGTTATTATTACCAAAACTACGGTAACTAAAGAAAACGCTCCTGCACAATAAAACTCAAAATTTTGAAAGAATTCATTTTTTCCCTCATAGGGTTCGTATTTATCATTACTCAACCCCAAAATAGGATAAAATATAAATGGCAAGATTCCGGTTAAAATCCCGTATATCAATGATTTTTTAAAGTTTCTTGCCACTTCAACTGATAATACTATCCACATAATATAGGCTATCGCTACCAGCTCTTGTCTCAATGCCAGAGAGATAGGGAATTGATACATAATTCCTGCTATTATCAAATATGAAATGAAGAACAATATATGCATTCTTGCTACTTTCCATATGAGAAACAATAAGTTTACCCCTGGGATGACAGATAAAAAAGGCTGTACCCCGGCTTTATCGAATATTTTCCACGTTCCGAAAATAACAAGAAGTATTACTAGTATTAATAATATTAATTTCACTTTATACCCCCATTATTATAAATAACTGTTATGTAATAAAGAAATGGGGAATATACCCCCATTCCTTTCAACATCTGGAAATATTTTAAAATTATTTTTTTATTTTATCTTTATATCTTTTAGCTTTTGCTTATTTTTTTATTTTATTTTTTTTCTCTTATTTTTGTAAGTTCTACCATTATACTATCATATATGCCTGGAGTCCATTTAGGGAATTTTGTATAAACTACAGATGCAGCTTTATTAAATGCTTCAGCATCCACTTCATGGAAATTAACTCCAACACCTTTTAATAAACTAGCAAACTCATCTTCTTGTCTATTAGTTTCACTCAAATTATCAGCAGCACCCGCATCTACTTCTTCTTGGATTATCTTCTTCTCTTCATCAGTAAGTTTTTCCCAACATTCTCTTGCTATAGCTACAGTAGATACTCCTAATAAATGTCTTGTCAAAGAGTATTCTTTTACATTTTCATATTGTTTTGTACCCCAGTAAGTCATTATAGATCCTTCTACACCGTCTATAACACCTTGTTGGATAGCTGCATAAGTATCAGGATATGACATAGCTATTGGGTTTGCTCCCATTGCTTCCAATGTAAATGTATACAATGGACTAGTCGGTACTCTTAGGTTCAATCCTTTCATGTCAGCAGGAGTCTTTATAGGTTTTTTAGTCATCATACTTCTAAATCCAAATACCCAGTCAAGAGATAATACTTTTATTCCTTTTTCATAAGCTTTACTCTTTAGATCTTCTACTAGAGGAGTTCTTACCACAGCTAGATATTCATCAAATGATTTATATAAGAATGGTCCGATTATTGCGTTGAAATCAGGAATATAATCCCCTAAAAAGTCTACACCGTCTACCAATATTACGTCTCCACCATTTGCTACAAGTTCCATACCGTCTTTTCCTATTGGCATAGTCCCACTTGTGAATAATTGTACTTCAAGACTGCCGTTACTTCTTTTATTGATGTTATCTATAACTTTTACCAAAGACAATGTAGTTTGTTCATCATCTACAAATTTAGTTGTTAATTTGATAACTTTAGGAGCAGCAAATAAACTAGTGCTCAATATAACTAATAATACAAATAATGATAATAACGTTGCTATTTTAGATAACTTTTTCATATAATATATCCTCCTTATGATTTAAAGAATTAAAGTTAAGAAATTAAAAAAGCTCAAAATATATTACCCAAATACTGTCTAAAACCTTCTCCAACAATATGTCCTGTAATCGAATTTTTAAGCCTTCCTATCACCATAGCTTTATTCATATAATATCTTATATATTATATAATACACCATTTGTCAATAGCCATAACAAAAATTTTGCGAATTTTTTTAACTAATAGATTTTAAATTAATATAAAAAATTTTCATATATTCCATAATTTCTTTTTAGAAGTACTGACTCCGATTGCTCCTGCATTTATAGCTTTGGTGATATCATCTTTTGTCTCTATAAGGCCGCTTGCTATTATAGGGATTTTTACCAATTTTTCTATTCTGGTAATAATACTTGGAATTATACCCGGTAGTACCTCTATAGCATCGGGTTTATTTTCTCTGATATGAATAATACTATTTTCTAGCGAAAATGAATCTATTATAAAAAATCTTTGGATAATTGAAATTTTTTGTTTTTTGGCATAAGACACTATATTATGTTTTGTTGTTATTAATCCATGAGGAGCTATCTCATTCATAATATAATCTACAGTATAGTTTTCACTAGATAATCCTGATACCATATCAATATGGACAAATACGACCTTCCCGTTTTCTTTTAATTTGTTTACAATTTTTTTTATATTTAAAAGAGAAGACATAACTATAAAATTTAGTTCATTGGAACTATCAATAGCTTCTTCTAAAAAATCTTCATTTTTTATTGCTGGTATCACAGGATTTCTTTCTAAAACATCTATTATTTTTGCCATAGTAACTCCTATCATAATTTTTTATATGATTTTATAATATTATACCGCATATTTCCTGAATTTAAAAGGATAATTTCAAATATACATTAATCCAATATTATGGTATAATAACCTAACAAGATGAGATTGGAGGGTTTTTAATGAATACATTTCGGGAGAGAACAGAAAAATTTTGGAATTGGTTTATATTGCACGAAGAAGAGCTACATAATTTTTTAAAAGATCCAAAAAATTATGATTCTCAAGGTTTTATGGATATGATTGGTCATACATTGGAAAATATTTTCTCTAAAAATATGTATTTTGAATTTAGCAAAAACAACGGATTTTCCTTTTCCACGGGAGGAGACCATTTTTTATTTTACCTTTTGCCTTATATCATAGCTAAGGCTCCTATATCTTTAAAATATAATTGGACTTTTTCTCCATATAAAATGGGCGGGATCAGTGATACTTTCGGATTCAAAACAGAGACATCTGTTATTACAATAGCAGACATAGATATTTTAACCGGATATGATGATAAAAAAAATATTTTTTATATAGGATTTTATAATGAAGAAATGAGCCAAATGGATGATGAAAAATCCCTACATATGTTTTTAATTTTGCTTGATTCTCTCTTGGGTGAAAATATCGTAGAGATGTACATAGGTCCTATCGAATCTCTAAAAGAAAAAAAAGGTAAAATGATAAAAATGAAAGACCTTTTTTCATACATAGAAAAAAAACTTGCTGATACCGGACGAGAATTTTTTCATAATCCTGCAGATTCTTATACCGGATATGAGCTAAAACCACAGGAAAAAACTTCTCTAAGATCTGATCTATATATGGGAACTACTTGTTTTTTTGATTTAATAGGCGCTTTTTATAATGAAAATCCTGCTATAGCGGATTCGATAGCCTCATATGGTGCAAAGGCTTGTTTTATATATTATAACAATCTCAATGAACCCCCTGATATCGCTATCAATAAAAGAAACGAAATTATTGATAAAATAGAAACTTTCGTCCTAGGCAAAAAAGATAGTGGAAACGAAATTGGAATCATTATGGGAACCGGCCTTGGAGAAGACAATTGTTATATTGATATTTTATTATTTGATGAAGAAAAGTTTTTTGAAAATATCAGAACTACACTAAAAGAATATGAATTTGATTTTTATTTTTCAGAATTTAAACAAAATGGAGAAGTAATCGAATTATCAGAGAATAATTTTATAAGAAATGATAATAGATTTCCGGGTAGGTTTACAAGTTGAGTGACCTACCTCATTCTTTTTTACATTTCATAACTCTTTATTCTTCTTCCCATTTCATAGCTCTTTCTACGGCTTTTTTCCATTTTTTATATTTTTCTTCCCTTTCTTCTTTAGGCATTTGACAAATAAATTCCTTATCAAGTATCCAATGTTTTCTTATCTCATCTTTAGATTTCCATATCCCTACCGCAAGTCCCGCAAGGTAAGCAGCTCCCAATGCTGTAGTTTCTATTATCACGGGTCTTATTACAGGTGTCCCTAATATATCAGCCTGAAATTCCATCAAAAAACTATTAGCGGCAGCTCCTCCATCTACTTTTAGATGGTTTAATCTTATCCCAGAATCCTCTTGCATAGCATCTAGAACATCCCTTGTCTGATAGGCTATTGATTCCAAAGTGGCTCTTATTATATGATTTTTATTAACACCACGGGTGATACCGAGAATAGCTCCCCTAGCGTACATGTCCCAATATGGGGCTCCCAATCCCACAAAGGCCGGCACAACATAGACTCCACCATTATCTTTCACTTTCCTCGCAAAATATTCCGTATCCTTTGATTCGTTCACAAGTTTCATCTCATCCCGCAACCATTGCACACTTGCTCCACCCACAAATATACTACCTTCCAGAGCATACTCGATTTTCCCACCGAATCCTATAGCAATAGTAGTAATGAGCCCATTGGAGCTTCTCACCATCTCATCTCCCGTATTCATCAAAAGAAAACATCCGGTACCATATGTATTTTTGGAATCTCCTTTTTCAAAACACGCCTGCCCAAATAAAGCCGATTGCTGATCTCCTGCCACTCCAGCAATAGGTATAACATGATTTGAGCCGCCTATATCTGCATAACCGAATATTCCGCTGCTATCTTTTACAATAGGTAACATTGATTCCGGTATTTCCAAAATATCCAAAAGTTTTTTATCCCATTTTAATTCTTTTATATTATATATCATAGTTCTCGAAGCATTGGTATAATCAGTAGCATGTACCTTCCCATCAGTGAGTTTCCAAATAAGCCATGCATCTACATTCCCAAAAAGAAGATCTCCGGACAAAGCTTTTTCCCTTGCTCCATCCACATTATCTAATATCCATTTAATCTTCGTTCCGGAAAAATACGCATCCAATACGAGTCCGGTATTTTCTTTTATATATTCTTCTAATCCATCTATTTCCCTCAAACCATCACATATTTTTGCAGTTCTCCTGCATTGCCACACTATAGCATTATACACAGGTTTCCCAGTATTTTTATCCCATACAACGGTAGTTTCTCGTTGATTGGTTATTCCGATACCGACTATATCCTTTTGAGATATCCCCTCTTTTGCTATCACTTCAGTGAGAGCGCCTATTTGACTGGACCATATTTCCATAGGATCATGCTCTACCCATCCTTCTTTGGGATATATCTGTGTGAATTCATTCTGTACCGTACCGACTATTTGCTGTTCATTATCGAATAGCACTGCTCTCGAGCTCGTCGTTCCTTGATCCAATGCTATGATATATTTTTTATCCATAAATATTCCTCCTGTTGGTTTGCATATGTGATATTAGATTTTATATTTTAATTATACTCTTACAAGAAGTATATTTCCAACAAAAATAAAACACACCTAAAATATTGAATTCCCTCAATGTTTTAGGTGTAAATTTTTTAAAATGTTTTTGCTAATTGTTTTGCTTTTTCTATTGCATTCTTTTTGATTTCATCCGTATTGCTAGTTGCCAGATTTACTCCTTCTATCAATATTTGTAACAAATCCGGTATTCCGAAAAATGTCAGTATGCTCTTTATATATGTAGTCCCATGTGCAAATGGTTCTTTTGTCGAAGTAGAGTGTATTCCTCCACTTGCTTGTATATGCAAAGCTTTTCTTCCACCCAACAGTCCTTCAGATCCATTAGCCGTATACCTAAACGTTTTACGAGCTATAGATACATTATCAAAATACGTCTTCACAACCGGAGGTAATCCGAAATTCCATAGCGGAGTCACAAATACATATTTATCATGGTCTATAAATTCATCCAATGTCTCGTTCAATTTTTTTATTTTTGCTTTTGCCTCTTGACTGGCGTTTTCTTCTGATAATTTTCCAAATTTATAATTTATTAAATCCTCATCAATGTTATAAAGTTCCTTTTTAAACAAATCCACTCTAGTAACTATATCATTCGGATGTAGTTTTATATATTCTCTTATAAATTCTTCTCCCACCGTCAAACTATAAGATTCTTCAATCTTTTTAGGGTTTGCCGTTATATATAATACTTTACTCATTCGTATCCTCCAATTTTTTAAATTTTTGTTATCATTACAAATATATTATACACTATTTAAATATATGTTACAAGCAAATAAAAAAATTAAAAATAATCTATATATAATCTTCTTTTATAACATATTATTTCATATTCAAAAATCATTAATCTATATATATTTATTTATATAAAATTTTTAAAAATATAGTGAATATTTAAAAGTTTCAGATATAAAAAATAATACTTGACAAATAAAAAATATATGTTATTATATATCTATATATATTTGTTTATATATAACCAAATCTATAAGGGGTGTAATAATGGCAAGATTAAAGGGTGAAAAATTAGAAACTGTTGGTACTTCTCAAAAAGAATCTAATCAAAAAGATACATCTACAAAAAAAGAATGTGCTAGTCCGGAAAAAGTAAAAGCATTGGATCTGGCAATGAAACAAATAAAAAAAGACTTTGGTGATGGTTCCATTATGAAATTGGGCGAAAGCACATCCATGATAGTCGAAACTATCTCTACCGGTAGCATAAATTTAAATATAGCCCTAGGCGTTGGTGGTGTCCCAAGAGGAAGAGTCATAGAAGTATACGGAGCCGAAAGTTCTGGAAAAACTACGATAGCTCTACATATTTTAGCTGAAGCACAAAAAAAAGGCGGCATAGGAGCTTTTATAGATGCAGAACATGCTCTGGATCCGGAATATGCCAAAGCTTTAGGTGTTGATATAGATGAATTACTTATTTCACAACCAGATTATGGGGAACAAGCTCTTGAAATCGCAGATATGCTGGTTCGTTCGGGAGCAGTAGATGTCATAGTAATAGATTCTGTGGCTGCTCTTGTTCCAAAAGTCGAGATAGATGGAGAGATGTCTGACCAACAAATGGGATTGCAAGCCAGACTTATGTCAAAGGCTTTAAGAAAACTGACTGGTACATTAAGCAAATCTAAGACTACAATGGTTTTTATCAACCAAATCAGAGAAAAAATTGGTGGCTTTGGTTTTGGCCCACAGACTACTACTACAGGTGGAAAAGCTCTAAAATTTTATTCTTCAGTTAGATTGGAAGCCAAAAGAATAGGTTCTATCAAACAAGGTGATGAAGTCATTGGTAATGAAACAATAGTAAAAGTCACTAAAAATAAAGTTGCCCCTCCCTTTAAGGAAGCAGCCTTTCAAATCATGTATGGAAAAGGAATTAGCAAAATTGGCGAAATATTTGAGATAGCGCTAGAAAATAATATAGTTGCAAAAGCCGGTGCATGGTTTAGCCTTGATGATACAAGACTCGGACAGGGAAAGGAAAATGTAAAAGCCCAACTGGAAGAAAATAAGGTATTATTCAAAACCATAGAAGATAGAGTTATGGAAGTTATCGCCAATAACAAATTAAAGGCTTCTAAAAAAATACCTGATATTTGCTTAACTGATGATTCAGTAATAGGTGCTACAGATGAAAGTGTCGCAGAAATAGCATAAAAGGAGAGGTAGCATAAAATAAGTTTTCCTTGCTTAAAACAAAGCGTTTATATATATTAGAACAAAAACAATAATACAGAAAAAGATAATACATCTTAGCCAAATGTACTATCTTTTTATTTTGTAATTATTTTATTTTATAATTTTTGTTTTATAATTATTTTATTAAACGCCCGTACTTTCTGCATAGTTCTTTATTATGCCTATAGTTCTATCAAGCTTAATTTTTTCATCATCACTGATCGGAAGCTCGACTATATATTCTATCCCATTTTTCCCAATCACTGCAGGAACTCCAGCATATACACCAGAATGTCCATATTCTCCATTTAAGAAAGCACTACAAGGAAGTATTTTCTTTTCATCATGATAGATAGCATTTACCAGTCTTGTCAAAGTACAAGCTATTCCAAACTCCGTACTCTTTTTCCCATTATACACTTCCCATCCGGCCATTGCAGCTCGTTCACTGATTTCTTCAAAATTTAAACTACCGTATATCTCAGGTTTTTCTTTCATAAGCTGTGTCATTAATTTACCCCCAATAGTAGCACTAGAAAGAGCTGCAAATTGAGAATCTCCATGTTCCCCTATCATGTATGCTTCCACAGAATGAGGGTCTATATTTATTTTTTCACTTATTATTTTCTTTAATCTCGCAGAATCCAACCCTGTACCGGTACCTATCACACGATGAGTAGGTAGGCCTGATAATTTTTGCACATAATATGTAACAATATCCACAGGATTTGTGATTACCAGTATCAGCCCATCAAACCCTGTTTTCATTAATTCAGGGATTACTTCCGATACAATAGAGACAGAAAGTTTTAATTCTTGCAAACGACCTTCATCCAATATCTTTCCAACACTTATTATGACCATATCCATATCTTTCAGGTCACTTATTTCCCCCACTCTTACTGTTGTCCTATGTGGTAAAAATATCCCTGTATCCATACAATCTGCTGCTTGGGATACGGCTTTTGCCTTGTCTACATCTACCAGTACTATCTCATCACATGTTCCTTGCAACAGCATGGAAAAAGCACAGTGACTCCCCACATGTCCTGCTCCGATTATACCTATTTTCCTAGTATTAATATTCATTTTTATTTCTCCTCCCTGTTTCTATTTTCGTGTTATTTTTATATTTTTTTTATTTTTATATTATACATTATTTTTTTTTATTTTCAAATGGAATTTTTAATCTGCAATCTCAATATTCCAATAAAACTTGACTTTTATAGCAATAATATATTATAATTATGATTATAATATAATTTTATTACATGGTGGTTTTATGGATTTTATAAAAAATGGTTACCCAAAATTAGGTTCTACTGTAGAAGATAATGGTATTAATTTTTCAATTTATGCGAAAGATAAAAATAGGATCATTCTAAACTTATACTACAATGATATAGACATTATCCCAAGTAAAAGCTACAGATTGGATCCAAAAATCAATAAAACTCAAGACGTTTGGCATATTTTTATAGAAGAATTAACCGAAGGTATAATGTACACGTGGACAATTGATGATTCTCCCGAAATATTAGATCCTTTTTCCTTGGCATATACCGGGAATAAACTATATACAAAAAAGAAAAATATAGCAGTAAAAACAGCTAAAAATCCAACATCTCATTTGAACATTCCTTGGGAAGATACAATTATATACGAGGCGCATATAAAATTTTTTACAAAGAATGGCAACTCAAATGTGATTCTCCCCGGGACATATCACGGATTCAGAGAAAAAATCCCTTACCTCAAAGAATTGGGCATTACGGCAGTTGAATTTTTACCGATTTTTGAATGGGATGACCAGATAAATCAAAAAAATCCTCTTTCCGGAGAACCATTAAAAAATATTTGGGGATATAATCCAATAGGTTTTTTTGCCATTACAAAACAATTTTCAAATAGTAAGATCTCATCCTCTTTTGATGAAATCAAAGAATTCAAAAACCTTGTAAAAGAACTTCATGATAACAATATAGAAGTTATTATAGATGTTGTCTATAACCATACAGCAGAGGGCGGTAAAAATGGTCCTATATATAATTTTAAAGCCATGAACCATGATTCTTTTTATATTATGGATGAAGATAAAAAAGAATATAAAAATTATTCCGGGTGCGGGAATACATTTATTTGTAACGGCAAATTATCCAAACAAATAATAATAGAATCTTTGTATTATTGGTATGACTCAATCGGAATAGACGGCTTCAGGTTTGACCTTGCCCCTATAATGGGTAGAGATGAGATAGGACAATGGTTGTCCCCTTCGATATTGGACGATATAGCTTGTGACCCTATTTTAAAAAATGCTAAACTCATATCTGAAAGTTGGGATATTGAAGGATATTTCTTGGGTGACATGCCCAATAATTGGAGCGAATGGAACGGAAAATATAGGGATGTAGTCAGACGTTTCATAAAGGGAGATTTCGAATTGGTTCCTGAGCTTCTGAAAAGGATTTTTGGCAGTCCTGATTTATTCAAGAGAGACAATAGAAATCCAACCAGCAGTATCAATTTTATTACATCTCATGACGGTTTTACAATGCTGGATTTGGTAAGTTATAACTCAAAACACAATTTAAATAATGGTGAAAATAATAATGACGGAGAAAATCAGAATTTTTCATCCAATTGGGGGGAAGAAGGTCTTACAAATAACCCTAACTTAAGAGCATTAAGAAAAAAACTTATAAAAAATATGTTCTTGATTTTATTAATTTCTCAAGGTGTCCCTATGATAAGAATGGGAGATGAATTAGGACATACTCAATTTGGTAACAACAACCCTTATTGTCAAGATAACCTTTCTACATGGATAAATTGGGAAAGAGGGCACTCTGATTTTTATGATATTTATCAATTCGTAAAAAATATGATAAACCTTAGAAAAAAGTATAAAATTTTTAGAAAAGCAGATTACTTACAGTTGGAGCTTCTAGACGAAAATATAGAATCTGATAGTTTTGATGTCGCTTTGCATGGTGTAAATCTAAACACTCCTGATTATAGTAAAAATTCCTTGAGCATAGCATTTACGCTATTTGATAGAGATTCTGACACAAGGTTTCATATTGCTCTAAATTCGTATCATAGCCACTTAACCTTTGCACTTCCTCAGACACAACCAGAGAAACACTGGAGAATATTTGTTGATACGGCTATTGAAAGAGATACTGATTTTACAGAAAACGGAGAAATCATCGCAAATGATTATAGTTTGGCTTCGAATAGTTGTCTTATTTTGATAAGTAAATAATAGTAAAATTCTAATTTTAATAATAAAAGGCTAATACAAATTTGTTGGTAAATTGTATTAGCCTTTAAATTTCTTCATCCTGATTAGTCATAAATTTTTGCATCTCTTTTTATACCTCTTTCCTTCATTATTTGCTTCAATTCATTAAAATCATCCCTTAATTCATCACGTTTAAATTTTAAATTTATAATTTCTGTATCTGTAAGTCTATATTTTTCTGCATTCTGTACCAACAATGTATAATGTTGTAAGTTATCTATCATTTCCTTCATAATTTTATGTAGTCTATTAATACGCCTTTTTACTATATATTCCATCTTACAACAGTAATACAACCATATTGATGTAAGATCAATCCATATAAGTATAAATCCCAGTACTGTATCTGATGTAATCGTTCCAAATTGGCCATAAAACCTATAGACCAAAAATAACAAACTCGTATATAGAATTACCAAGACCCAATGAAGATGCCCCATATATGCGCCTGTTAAGTTTTCACGGCCTATATAGTTGATTAATAACAACATAAACACTAAAATCATAAAACATACACCTAGAGGCATATATCTTTCCAGTATATACATTTCCCCTCCTCTCATTTGCGCTTGTTCCGGGCACTCAATAAAAATCTACGCAAGTCGAAGACATCATACTACACTTATAATTTCCAGATATTTTACCTAATTATGCCGACACTTATTGTCAATACTCGTAATTTATTTTACCTAAGTATTTATTCCCTTGAAATATATGTATTGATATATAAATTGTACTATATTTTTTCTTTCTTGTAAATATTATTAAAATATAATATCTCAATAGTTTTATCATATTAATTATATTAGACTTTAATTATTGTCTCTTTGTCAAATATTTTTGGGGATAAATAAAAAAATATCTCTGACAATGAAATATGTTAGAGATATTAAAGATTTACTTTGATGATTGGAATAGCTTCCATCTAAATAATATTAATTTTTTCAACCTTATATAAATTTCAATCATTTTTTTATTGGTACGCCTAGAGAGATTCGAACTCTCCTCTCCGCACTGAGAATGCGGCGTCCTAGCCACTAGACTATAGGCGCATTTTACAGCATATCCACTAGAATTTAATCTCAGTTTTTATTTGAACTGATCTCCTATTCTGCACTGACTGTAATTATATCATAAATTGATATGAAATTTCAACTGTTATTTTAATAAATTATGAATTTTATCGTGTTTTTTTTGGCGTTGCAAGCAACGCCCCTACTAATGTGATACCCTCTGTCTATGCGCCTTATCTGATTCAAAAACTATCAACATGCTACGAGCTCGACTTGAACCGACATAAATCACTTTTGAATTATCAAAAGAAGTAACATCCGTAAGTATAATGACCGCATTCTCAAGCCCCTTAAATCTTCTTATAGTGCTAAATGTTAATCCTTTATGTTGTACCTCATAATTAGTAATTTTGTGTGAAATAGAATCAACAACAGACTTTTCCTTATGTACCGGCGAAAGAATTGTAATGTCTTCCGCTGCAATACCTTCTTTTTGTATAAGGTTACTCAGTATCGTTTCCAGTTGTTCTTTTTGATCCTCGATATTGTGCCATGTGCAATAACGGACAGGACAGCCATCTATAGCAGTATTTATATAAGCTTTCGTATCAAACCCAGTAAGAGCTTGGATAGCACTTCCGATTTGTTTGGTGTTCCTGCAATTCACATGCAAGTGATAGTTAGTATATGATGCGCAAGAAGCTATCATATCCTTCAATTTTTCCGAAGAAACATTATCTAGAAAAATTGCCTGTCTTGAAAAATCAGCAAACATAGTCCATTTTCCACGAGCAATTCCATTTTCCAAAATTTCATTGAATACCTCAAGATATTCTGATGTAATCAAATCTTGCGCTTCGTCAATAATTATTTTATCAAATCGAATAGGATTTTTTTCTACGGCCTCAAAAAACATCATTGGCAAATCAATCTGCCAAAACTGTGATTGTTCTATATCCTGTAATGGAATAGTGACTTGTATTCCTGTATTCTTGATTGTTTGCAATAAAAAATCATGGAATGTCCCAGCAAAATTCGGCAAAATTCCTGAAGATTCAAAAGATTTTTTTACCCAGTCTCCTAACATCACATTAAAACAAAAAAATGCGGTTTTCTCTCCTGAAATTATAGATCTCTTTGCATTTTCTAATGCTAAAAGTGTTTTCCCTGTTCCTGCTGCACCGTGGATGAGACAGCGTGGATTATCTTCGAGACTATCAAGGCATAAGAGTTGCTCAGACGTAAGCTTAATCAGCTCTTTTTCAGCATCCTGTATACGTGAAGCAAGTGGTACGACCTTATCAAAATCTCCACGTAAAAACTGTGCAAGGTCTTTGATAGCTTGCACATCGGGAGTTTTATCTGCCGGAAATGATTTATAAGTTTCTTGCCACTCACGTCGGCAGTTTTCAGCAAGGCGGCGTATAAAGGCACCTACATTTTCACCATCACGTCTATCGAATACCTGCCATTGATGGGTGTCCACTCCTTCAGTTTCAAATACAATATCGGGAAACATAACTCCGGAGCCAAATAAAAGACTACTCAACCTTATGTTACCTGTTTTTTTTATAGCTTCCATTATACTGAAAATGCCTTCGTGCGCCTGTTCAAAAGGGCTGCGACTTTTAGTATTTGTATTTCCATAACGGTTTGTGAAGCTCCATACACCATCAGCTCGACCCACTCGACCACCCTTTACTTCCAGAGCGAATATTCCTAATTTCGGTGCAAGTACCAAGAAGTCGATTTCACCATAGATGAGTGTGCTGTGGTTTGCGATTCCCAGAGAATGCAGTATTATCCAGTCTGTTGTGTCCGTGGAATTTTTGAACCATTCGAAGATTTTTCGTTCTGCACCACTTTTTATCTCGGGGGAAATTATGTTTGGTATCATTTTGGCCATCCGGGATGCCTCCTGTGAGAATTTTTATTATTTGCTTAATCTCATTATATCTTCTTCTCGAACTTATTGCAAATCATAAAACTTCTTCTTTTCATCAAATTATTCTTCATACATTTTGCAAACATATCTGTATCGAATTCCCACAATAGCCCAATCTTGGGATTAATGGCACTATTAGTGGGGTCATACCAATATTTACAGAAGGCACAGACCTTCACTGTATTTATATTAACGACTCTTTTTCCCATAATTTTTCCTCCAGAATTAACAATAAAAATTATAATTTTCATTTCATTTAAATAATATTTACATTCAAATGGTTATTTACATTTCAATAGTACAATTTTCCTAGTACATGTACTTTATTCTAAATAAGATATGACTTTAATGATAACATATACATAAATCTTCCGTTTTTTCAATCATACAAAAGATCGCTTCTTGCATATTTTCTTTTTCACAATATTTTTTTAATATATCTTCTTTTTTTAATTTTTTTGCGAAATATTCCCATTTATAGGGACACTCACCCTTGTGATTACCGTCCCCTTTTTCTTCCATATAATTTCGTTCACTCTTAATGTTCCCGTTTTCATAGTATTTTTCAGATATTCCGTTCTTTTTCCCATTTATATAATAACTTTCTTGTTCCAATTTCCCATTTTCATAGTACCATCTACATAAGCCATTTCTCTTTCCATCTTTAAATATTCCTTCAAAGTCTAAATTCCCATTTTCATAGTACCATCTACATAAGCCATTTCTTTTCCCCTCTTTAAATATTTCTTCAAAGCGTAAATTCCCATTTTTATAGTATTCTTTTACTATTCCATTTTCTTTCCCATCTTTAAATATTCCTTCAAAGTTTAAATTCCCAGTTTCATAGTATTCTTTTACCATTCCATTTTCTTTCCCATCTGTATAATTAGTTTCCACTTCTAATTTACCAGTTTCATAATACCACCTACAGATTCCATTCAATTTCCCATTTTTATAATTATATTCAGCTATATGTCCATTATTTTCATACCTTGATTTGAATGAACCATTTAACAATTTATTATCATAATAATGTAATATAGAACATATTTCCCCATCATTATAATTAGCTTCTTCTATTCTTCCATCTTGACAATAACATTTCCATATTCCAACTTTTTTTAATCTGACAAACTTACCGACATTCTTATCTCCTACACTATCATATTGGTAATATTCTACATTATCAACGATGAACCCTTTTGTCCCATTCTGATAGAAATAAAGAGCTAGTAAATCTCCATACTCATCATATTCCTCTGAAATTCCTTCTTTTACGTTGTTTATATAAGCATCAATAAATCTGATTCTTTTTTTATCTTCATCATAATAAGATCTCCATTCCCCTTCCTTTAAACCATTCCTATATTTCCCGCAAGTATAAATATTTTCATAGTACGTATCTTGTGTTCCATCTTCCCAACCTTCAAAATAACCATCCTTTACATGAGCCATTGGATTTTCCTCCTATTTTTCATAGTTTTCAGATACTCACAATTTCCTATATCCCGGATTTGCAATATTTATTTGTTTGCTAAGTAAAAATTTTAGATAAATATCTAAAATTTTTTGTTTTTTATAAATTTGCAATGACTGTTATAATTTCTATGATTGTATTATACACTATTGTATATGACAGTATTTGTCATTTTTTAAAATTTTTTTTAAAAATATTTATTTTTTGGATTTTTTATATTTTTCCCCCTAAATTTTAATAAACTATATAAAAGACACTATAGCAATTTGATTTAAAGAAATTGCTTAGAGATAACTATTTATATAGTTTTAATTATGGTTTTTATTGCTTTGATTGCAAAAATATGGAGTTTTTTTATTTTTTGAAAAATTGAATTTTTTTATTAAATTTTTACCTTAGTACAATAGATTATATGCATTTAAAAACTGCTCTAGTAGTTAAAATCATTAGAGTAATCGTAACTTATAAGCAATTTTTTAAGAATAATTTTTATTTTGTAATATATATAATTATATCTATTTTAATCATCTTCAGAAATAAATTTATTTTTTTCTGATATCAATGCTTTATCCATTTTATTATTCAATGCTAATAGTTTTTCACCAACACCGCCAAGAAATCCAGTTTTACCATCAAAATATTTTAATAGCTTTGGAAGAATTACCGGAAGAATTTTCATTATTTCATTCCATAATTTGTTAAAAAATTCTCTAATACTGTCCCACAAAGTTTCTTTTCTATTTTTAATTGCATCGTCTAACCTTTTCATGCGGTTTGCTAATAACTCTCTATTTACATTATAAACACGCATTGTTGAGTGATTCATTTGATTATTAACTCTCCAATTTTCTACATCACTTGCCATTTTTTCAACTATTGAATAAATGTCATCATATTCACGAGAATTCATTAAATCATTAACTGAATATTTATGAGACATAAAAATCCATCCTTCCATTTCTTCATTTTTTCCAAATAATTGATCAATATCTTTATTTATTCTTTTAAATGCAGCGCTTAAATATCCATGTGCCTTTTCATTCATTTATTTTTCCTCCTAGTTTAAATAGGGTTAACTATTTGCGAAATGCTAACCATCTATCGCATTTTGCTAATGATATTTTAATTTTGATGCTAAAAATATAATTATTAATGATTGATTAAAGTAATATTGGTTGGATTGTCAACACTTTTTAGCTATTAAGGCATAAATTTGTAATCGCATTAATCTCTATTTATTGGTTCCTAATAACTTACATTTTCCTTCTTCATTGGTTAGTATTTCACCTAAATATGAATCAATTTCTTCAGTATATTTAGGTTCATTGTAAATTTCTTCTTGTATTAGTTTTACATCTATATTCTCCTTAAGTAATTCTGCATTTTGTTTAACATGATCATACCAATGTTTAGCTACTGTTTTTCGATTAATCCTTAACATTTTAGCTATTTTTCTATTTGAATGTCCTTTTTTCTTTAAATTTATTATTGAATGTTTATCTACTATAGTTATCACTCCTTCTAATC